>PHAG01000004.1 GCA_002841625.1 Firmicutes bacterium HGW-Firmicutes-1
ACTTATCAGAAAAAATGCTTTTATCGACAGTCAGCGCACCAACTATAACTGGTGCTTATGTTTTGGATTTATTGGGACATTTTCACAAATAATTGACAGTAGTTTTTTACTTCAAAAATTAAATTACTTTATGCTTTTGCATAATTATTATAAATTATTAGTTAATATCAACTTTAGTGTACCCTTTTTACTTAATTCGTTGTATAATATAAATCAATGAGATACTTTTTAAGCACATATTGAAGGGGGTTCAATTATGCTGTTAAATAAAGATATCGCGCAAAAGCTTGTGAATAATATTATGGATAACTTGGGGTATAACATTAATATTATGAACGAAGATGGTATTATTATTGCTAGTGGCTCTGCTGAGCGCCTAGGTTCCTATCATCAAATTGCTGCAGAAGTTATAAGTAAGAAGAAACGAGTTGATATATTTGAAGGAAACACCTCTGATTTTGTTGGTGTTAAAGAAGGGATTAATATGCCCTTTTATTTTCATAACAAAATAGCTGGTGTAATAGGAATAACCGGAAATCCAGCAGAGTTGGAAAATACTGCAATGCTAGTAAAAATGACCGCTGAAATTATGATGGAGCAGGAGTTTTTAAAGGAAAGAACGCAATCACATCAAAGTCAAAAAACTTTCTTTGTAAATCGCCTTTTAACTACCTTAAATTCTGATGATCTATTAGAAGTATCACAATGGGCATTAAGACTAGGCTATGACTTAACTCTTAGACGAATTTCTTGTTTATTCTCAATAAAGTGCTTATCTTCAAATAATAATAACAAATCCGCACATAATCTTGATATTATAAAGAAGTATGTCCTGGAGGCCATTAAAGCATCACCCTTTCATTCAAAACAAGATATATCTTCCTCGATAGATGTTAATAAAATTGTAGTCTTAAAAACAATTCAAAACACAGATCAAAAAACAATCAGGGACCAAGTAACCTGCTACCTGACTCCAATATTAAAAACAATACATGACAAATATTCGATTCATGTTTTAATTGGTATTGGTAGTTATCACGAAGAACTTATTCATCTTAGTGACAGCTTTTCGGAATCTCAAGCAATGATTGAATTTGCAGAGAAAATGAGATCTTCTGATGGCTATTACTTCATTTACGATTACATCTTAGAATACTTTTTCTATAAAATCCCGAAGAATTACCACGATCATTTTTTAGACAATTATAGAGAAGAACTAAAAGATCGGCCTGAAATTGCTGAAACGATAAATGCACTAACTAAAAACAATATGAACATTGCAGATACTGCAAAGGAATTATATGTCCATCGAAATACCGTACTTTTTAGAATCAACAAAATAAAGGAGCTTTTTGATATTGATCCATTGCATCAAGATAAAGATCGAATGTTGCTGAAACTAATCGATTTTTATATAAAATATTATATGTAGGTAGAAATTGTATTCTCAACACAATTTCTACCTTATTTTTTATATATTTAAATATATATTTAATCCAAGTTCTTTTGTATGATTAACCTACCACCACATACATAAAAGTTAATATAAGGGGGGAGGCTTATCATCATGACTTGATTGAAACCTTTATTAGGGGGAACTTTTTAAATATTCTAAGTAAATATTTTACTTAAAGGAGGATTACAATATGGAGTTAATCTCGATTTTGATTGCCATTGCAGGCGGTATTTTTGGCGCTGCAATTGGAGCATTACCAGCTTTTATTTTTACAGGGGTAACTGCCCTTATCGGATGGGCAATTGTTTTAGCTGGCGGAGATAATACAGTTCTAAATGAAATTGCTTTTGGTTCATTCTTTGGTCCACATATTGCATTTGCAGGTGGTGTTGCTGCCGCTGCTTTTGCAGGTAATAAGAGAAAAAATATTGAATCTGGAACCTCAATTACTATTCCATTAGGAACAACAAACGATGTTTCTGTCTTGTTAATTGGCGGAGTTTTTGGAGGACTTGGTTTTGCCCTCAATTATTTATATGGAAGTGTTTTAGGATGGACTTTCGATACGATCGCTCTTACTGTTGCAACTTCTGGGATAATAGCCAGATTGGTATTTGGCTCAACCGGATTAATCGGTAAATTTACTCCAAGTCAAACCGAAAGCAAAAGAAGTTTTATTCCTGATGCAAAATCTTTTATGTTCATGCTTGTATTTGCAGCCGCTACAGCTCTTGTTACATCACATGTTGCAGATATAACGCAATCGGGAATTGTTTTTGCTATTAGTGCTGCGTCTCTTCTGTTTGCCCAAATGGGCTTTGGGATCCCCACCACTCACCATATTACTGCAGTTGCAGGTACCGCAACTTTAGTGACTGGAAACATCTGGTACGGCGTACTATTCGGTATCATATCTGCTATTGTTCTAGATTTAACTGGAAGGACCGTCAATAGTCATGTAGATACACACATCGATCCTCCGGCAGTTGCAATTGCAACCTGTACTTGCATTATTATGGTATTGTTTACATAAAAAAGAGACATTTTAAAAAAATAAAATTATGATTTGAGCCTCCCAACTAAAAACATAATTAAGTTCTTCTCCAAATGCCTCTCGGTAATGTAATTATACCTTAAAATGTATCGAAAGTCGATATAAAATGTTTAATACATTAAAATAATGCATAGTACTAACTTGGCTCTCTAAGTCGATTATCTTACGATACACCTACATATCATTGTGAGATAAACCAATTGATTTAGAGAGCTTTTATTTAAATATCTGTTCTAGCCCATTTACAACATTGTTTACTGCATCATCTTTCACTTGATTCACTTCGTTTATAACGCTATCCGCTGCATCATTAATTTCATCTACTGTAACATCAATTGCATTATTCATTTCATCTACAGCTTCCTCTACAACATGATTGACGTCTTCTTTGATTTCAACTACTGCATCATCAACTTCATTTAACATTTCTTTTACTACACTATCAACTTCTTCAACAACAATTTTAACTGAACTGTCAACTTCATTAACTACACCATCGACTACTTTATTTACATCTTCATTTGTTACTGTTCTATCTAAGACTTCATCAACCTTTTTTACACCTTTATTTATATTGCTCTTAATGTTAGTTGGTTCCAAGATTTGTTCTTCTATTATAATGTTTATAGTATCCTTTAACTTTTTGTATTCCTTCATCAAATCGGTTATTGTAGTGTTTCTTACTAAATCCGTATCTTTTCCATACTGTTTAGCAAGTTCATACTTTCCAATTGACAGATTTTCCTTTGATGAAGCTTTCATATCAGCATTGGTTATTTCTAAGGAATATATATTAATCTTTTGAGTAGCAGAAACCGCAATCGCTTGTGTTACAATAGAATGAATCTTATCAATCTTTATAGCCTCACTATTTTTTATGATTGACGTTGCTACCAAAATCCCGTTATTTCGTTCGGTCAAATACTTTTTATCTTGAGCACTTATTACTATTCTAGATACTACATCACTTAGTGACATTCCAATGTATTCATTATTAATAATGCTTTCACCTTCATAATTATGTGCATCTAATTGTGTTACTCTTAGCATCTTATCGACATGTATATCAATACTCGGGTTAATATCAAGTGAAACAATTGCATATGTTGTAGAAGGCGAAACTAATCTGATATAACCAAAGATAATCACTAAAATTAATGAAGCAACCATAGCTGACTTTGAAAAAATAAAGCCTTTTTTGGTTTTTCTATTGATTTTAACAAAATCATAATCAGTATATATTACTTCAGATGATACAACCATCTTTCCTTTGATACCAATAGCATGAAATTCACCTGTATCAGCAAGTACAATGGCATACTCCTCTGTAACTTTAAATATTTTGCCTTTATATGTTTTCATGTTGATCATCCCTCAAGGTGCCTTGCACCCAATATTTAATTGCTTCAAAATTTTTATAAAAAATAATAATTAAACAAGTGATATACGATTTATTTCTATACAAAAATCTCTTTGTTTCAAGAAATTTAATTATCATTTCTTTTACTGGTAGATTATATTGTTTATACATAAGCTTCACAATTGGTTCGTCCTCGCTGGATTGCTCTGATATCCTGAAACATCTTGCTCGTGTATCATAATGATTTGGGCTAGCTTCGACTAAATCTTCAAAACATATACTAAACTTCTCGAGCTCTATACTCATTTCTTCAATTTCTTCTTTTAACTCAAGGTCTGATGATCGAACTTCAATGATGTCTTGATAATCATCAATTGAAACAACATTCAATTGATTCTCCTTTCTCATTTCATCAATTACTCTATTTCTAATTACTAATGTTGCAAAATTCGAAAAAGAACCCTTATCAGGGTTATATTTATTGATTGCTTCATCAAGGGCAATAAGCCCCGTGCTATATTCATTTGAATTTTCTGTGCAAATATACCTTCCTAATATATTAGAAAGTGTATGAATAACCAAAGGTATATGCGCTTCGATTACTTGGTTTTTAATTGTTTGATCCTTTTGAGCTGAAATAATTATTTCAATATCCATTTTCCCACCCTCACTAGTAACCATTGATACCTAAACTATAGTAATACATTCCTTCATAATTATCAATATTAAATTGGCATTATTGCTTACCTATTAGTAATCGTAGCTAAAGCCTTATGACTTGTAACTCTCCCCATATGACCTTAGCTACTTCTTATACAACTAGAATCTTTTTTTAAAGAAATCGCTTAATCTGCCATTTAAAAATCTATCTGCATCTTCAAGATCACATTCATCAATTAATTCATCAATAAGGTTATTCTTTTGTGCACTGGTAATAGTTGTACTCGTTTCTTGTCTTGGTGCTATTGCTACATTTGTTTCTGTTGCGATCGCTGGCGCTCCAACCACCACTTGTAACGTTACTAACCCTGCTGTAACTACTTTTAATGCTGATACCATAATAATACCTCCGAAAATTTAATATTTTTTTACGCTATGTTATTCGCAGGTAAACTAATTTTTGGGTAACTATTTGAAAAATAATAAATCTCAATAAAATAGGACTACTTTAAGCAGCCCTATTTCTAAATTTGAATTAGCTTTCTCTACATAGCTTATTTATATTCTTCAAAGGTTCGTTTTATTATAGAAATTGCTTCTTCTCTTTTTGTATTAGCTAATGGAGCTATATTCCCATTACCAACTCCATGAATGATATTATTTTTAAAGCAAAATTTCATTGCATCTAGTGCCCATAAATCAATGCTACTTGCATCATTAAATGTAAAATTATCACCTAGGCTTTTATCAAGCTGTGAATCCGCCTTGCTTAAACATCTCCAAATCATAAGGCATAACTCTTCTCTTTTAATATAGTCATAGGGAGAAAATGTATCAGTCGCTTTCCCTTCAACAATTCCGAGATTAACAGCTTTTATGATCTCTGGATTTGTTGTATCATTAAAAGGATTTGTTCCTGCTAGTGCTGATGTTCCACTCAATTTTTCATAAAGCATTACTACAATCGTACAAAACTCTTCTCTTGTTATTGGCTTTTTGTAGCTTCCAATAACTCCTGGGTATGTTAGACCGTAATTGAATGCTTGTTGTATTTCGCTTTCAGCCCAACCACTTTGAGTACCGTCAAAAAGACTTTGATTAGATCCATTTGGAATCGTAACTGATGATGTATTGGACCACGCTGATGATATAACCGCACCTTTTGCTCTTACCTTATAACTATAAGTCTTTCCTACAGTATGACTAGCTGTATCTGCATAGGTATTCATATTTGGTCCAACTACCGTTGAAGTTCCCCCACTTCCATCAGAAATATCTATCTCAAAAGATACTTCGTTTGTTGAATTGTCAGTCCAACTCAAATTAATCGTTCCATTATTCTCAAGAGTAGCAATTAGATTTGATGGTGCCGTAGGTGACAGCACCAGCTGGGCAGGAATTACAACTGTACCTATATTTGACCAATTTGAAGTCCCAAATGCATTCTTTGATCTTATTTTATAGGCATACGTCTTCCCTACGACATGGTTCATTGTGTCTATATAAGTTGTAATGTTTATGGGTAATGATACAACATTACCACTACTACCTTCTGTTATGCTAACTTCAAAAGCAGTTTCATTACTTGAATTGTCATTCCATTTTACTGTTATGTTCCCATTTGCTTCTAGTATAGCAGTTAATGCTGATGGTGCTGCAGGCTTTGCAGGAGACATGTCAAGTTGTCCTGTCCATGAGGAGTTACCAAATGCATTTATTGCTCTTACTGAATAGGTATATGTTTTTCCTAGTGAGTGGGCTACGGTATCTTTATATGTGGTTACATTAGAACCTACTTTTACTGAACCCCCATTTCCACCTTCTTCCATTGATACCTCAAATTGAAATTCGTTATTTGAATTATCATTCCAGGTTAGTGTAACACTACCGTCTGCTTCAAACTTACCCTTTAAATTTGATGGCGCTGTTGGTTTTGAACATGAAAAAGATACGATATTTGACCATGCAGAAGTTCCAAATGTATTTTTTGCTCTTATCTTAAATATAAATGTCTCTCCAATGGGATGTTGTGTTTCATCTTTAATTGTAGTTAGATTAGCCCCAACAGTAATACTAAGTTGGTCACTACCATTTTCCCTGAGGATCTCATAGCTTGTTTCATTCGTACAATCATTCCAAGTAAGAATAATATTCCCCTCAGCATCAAAGGTTCCAGTTAGATTAGTTGGAGCAGATGGGCCAAAGTTAATTGGCGGAATTACTGGGTCAAGTGGTACGAGTCCATTTGATACTTGTGAAGATGCCATTAAAACAATTGATAAAAATGTTACTACCGTTTTTGATATTACCTTATTTACTTTCATTTTTTAATCCTCCCAATTATTATTCAAAAAACAGTTCCTTGATTCTATTGTTATTGTATTCCCTTCAAATTAATTTGTCAATTAATTTATTACATTATTGTTCTGTATTTGTCATATTAATATATAATATTTCCTTAATGAAAATTATACTTTTGTTATTTTTGTTATTTTGCAAGAAATATGACTCTGGTCATTCCTTAGAATGACCAGAGTCATTTACATCAATGTATAAAGTAATTCAAAAGAATGACTCAAGTATGAAAAATGTTATTATCTACTTATCTACTTCATTACACATCCTTTAACACATAAAATGCACCCCGTCCTAATATTCACTAATATATAGTGTAAATAGTGGGGTGCACCTCAATTTAAGGTAGGTTATCTGAAATTTGACAGATTGTTAAACAAGTAATCTTAATTCTATTGTCATTGTATTCCTTACCTATTAGTTTGTCAATCCCTTTTTTGTTTGTATTGTTCAATATAAACCATTTTAGTATACAATAATTATATGTGTATACGTTTGTAGGAATTAATTTTTGTTATTTTTCAATATAAATGACTTAAGTCATCGATTGCAATGACTTAAGTCATTTATTTTTATGGCTTTACCATTAAGGTACTCCATACGATTACTGCCATTTCTCCACGGGTTACTATTTTATTCGGAGTTACTGTTGAATTGCTTGGAATAATACCCAATGCCTTTCCTTTATTTAAATAATTATCAGGCCAGTTTCCTTCCAAATCTTTTCCTTTTCCTAAAGCATTTACCATGATTGCAACTACCTCTGCGTATGTGATATCACTACCAGGTTTAAATTCACCAGAAGGATATCCTTGCATTACTTTAAGTTTAAAGGCGTTTTGAACGTTGCTATAACCCCAAAAGCTTTTATTAACATCTGTAAAGGACTTTTCTTCCCCAACAACAACGGTATTTTCATAGCCAAGGATTCTAACAGTAAGCGTTGCGACTTCGGCTCTTGTAATATTACTATCTAATTTTAAGGAGCCATCGGAATATCCTTTTAAAATTCCTAACACGCTCAATTGATTACCAGTATAAATTTCTTCTTCTGTTGCGGCAAATAAACCGATAGAAGAAAATTGGATCGCTAGTACTATTGTTAACAACAATACTTTAATTTTTCTTTTCATTTCTCTACCACCTTTTGTTCATTTTTTTTAATCATACCACAATTAATACTCTAACAATATTACATATCTGTTAAGTTTTACTATATGGAAAAGGTCTTTGTCGTTGACACTATTGATTATATACAGTATATTTATGAATAAGAATATTAAACCCTCAGTATAGGAGTTGAAAAATTATGTTATCCTTAACCGTTGGCTATCAAGGAGTTGCTGGTTCTTTTAGTGAAGAAGCGCTTTATAATTATTTTCCGAATGATGTAGATACAAAAAATTTCGAACAGTTTGAAGATGTTTTTATTGGATTAGACAAAGGTGTCATCCACTACGGCGTTCTACCAATCGAAAACTCTTCAACAGGTGCAATATCAGCAGTTTATGACTTGCTAAATCAATATGACTGTTTTATAGTAGGCGAAACGTATGTAAAACCTATTCAGAATCTTCTTGGAATTAAAGGTTCAAAAATGACTGACTTGAAGGAAGTCTACTCTCACCCTCAAGGCTTTGAACAGAGTAAAACATTTCTTTCTAGCTATCAGTGGAAACTGATTCCTTATTACAACACTGCTCGAAGTGCTGAATACATTAAGGAGCAAAATAATATTACCATTGGTGCAATTGCAAGCAAGAAGGCTGCTGAATTATACGGTCTAGATATTCTTGCCGAAAATATCAATTGCAATCAACACAACACAACAAGATTTGTGATCATCGGAAAATCTTTAAAGGTAAATAATGTATGCGATAAAATTAGCGTTGTATTATCTACAAAGCACCAAGCTGGCGCTCTATACAATACTTTGAAGCATTTTGCATCAAATAATATTAACCTTTTAAAAATCGAATCTAGACCAGTTCAACATACCCCCTGGGAATATTATTTTTACATCGATTTTGAGGGAAATGTTGACGAACCCTATGTAGCGAAGACAATCGAACAAATGAAAATTGATTGTCATCATTTCAAGCTATTAGGTAATTATAAAAAACAAATAAAAGACTAATATTATACCATATAAGGTAATACTGCCGAAGCTAGTAGCGCAACTATCATAACAATTGTAATAAAAATAGAAATCTTTTTTAGCAATGCCCTATTATTAAACATATTATATTCACAACCTTTTATTTTTTTAAGTTGTACTTTCGTACGAAGCATACTCTTTCATTATAAAGTATTTAATTTGATTTCTCAATACCAATATAGTGTTCATTTTCCACAATTAACATATAAAATTTTTGCAGGAGTGATACAATGGTTATTCCATCTATATTTGTCCTATTCTTAATCTTTATTTTTATTTTTCAACATAATTTAAGAAAGTCTGATAAAATGTTAAATAAATCCAGGAAAATATTTTGGGAAAAAGAAGAAAAGTCTTTATTCGCCAGGAAAGCTCCTATAGATACTAACATATATATTATACCTTCTATTGAAGCGCTACCTAACTTTTCTTTTGAAGAGTTCAAAGCTTTTGGAAATGAAGATCTTTTTAAAACGCAAGAACTTTGCTTTGATATAGCAAAATCCCCTATGGTAAATCTTTCTGACATGCTCAACAGTGATATTAGAATCAAATATGGAACATCAAATTTAAGTACTATAGAATCCTATGAAATCAATTATAACCACTACATTAAAATTCTTTATCAACTTGCTAAAGGATATTATGAACTTAACATGTATGATGAAGCCATCTGTGTTTTAGAAGAAGGGATCCGCGTACATACAGAGATTGGGGACCACATTCTTCTATTAGCTACTTTATACTGTCAATTTCAGAATAAAGCTAAATTTGACGAGCTTTATGAAAAATCCTTAACTTTAAACACCCTAACAAAGAATACAATAATCAGAAATTTAGATAAATTAAAAGAGGCTCATTAGCCTCTTGTTTATTTAGAAAAGTTCCACACAAATAGTTTTCTTATATTGCTGATAGATTTCCATATTGATTAATGATTAAATCTATTTGTCTACTTGCTTCACTTTTAGTGTATTCATTTATTGGTTTTGCTAATTTAATTTTGTTTTTATGAACAAGCTGTTCAAGGAATCTTTCTTGTTTTAGTGTAATCGGTTCAACCTTTTGAGGTTTCCAATGTAAGGGTCTGGGTAAAAATAAATCTTTACTTTCATCGCTATAAAACTCTTCCTTCATTCTTAAAAATAATTCATAGGTTGCCACGGCATCATCATAAGCACGATGTTCATTTATTCTAACTATTCCATAATGATTACAAAGAAATTCCAAGCTTCTCTTCTCTAATCTACTTAATAATGCTCTCGCGATTAACAAGGTATCTATTCCTGCTTTGTCAAATCTTAACCGTTGTTGGAGTGCATTCGCTTTAATAAAGGAAAAATCAAACATGATATTATGACCCATAATATCATATCCTTCACAAAATTCAATGAATTTAGGAAGCACTTCATGAATGGTAGGCATTTCTATAACCAACTCATCAGATATTCCTGTTAGCTCAATAATTTCCTTTGGAATCTTAACTTCTGGATTAATCAACTGACTGAAGAATTCAACAGGCTTTCCATTTTCAATCTTA
Organism: Firmicutes bacterium HGW-Firmicutes-1; assembly: GCA_002841625.1. Taxonomy (NCBI): domain Bacteria; kingdom Bacillati; phylum Bacillota; species Firmicutes bacterium HGW-Firmicutes-1. The sequence goes on from PHAG01000004.1 coordinate 10,584, forward strand.
ATTGCACCAATTTCAGTAATCTTATTTGTTTCTGGTTGAAATCCAGTAGTTTCTATATCAAATACTATACAATGGTCCATACCAAACCCCCGATTATAAATCTCTTATTTTTTATTTATGAAATCCAACAATACATCTATTTGAATTCTTGCTTCATTATAATCATATAGGTCAATTAATTCGTTAATCTCACCTGCAATTACTTGTGCTTCCTCAGTAAAATTATAATTTTTAAAGCTTGCTCGTGCATCCCTTATCCGTCCATACTCAAAGCTTTCTAGGGCCTCAACTAAATGATGAATAACACCAACATCTGACCCGTCTATCTCTTCTAACACTGGCGCAGCCTCACTAGTAGCTTCCTTGTATTCTTCTAATCTGTATTTAACCTCTTTTACAACTTCACTTAATTCTAAACTGAAGCTATTTAAAGTAGCTTCATAATGAATGGGATCATTTTTATAAATATCTTCTAATTTAAGTGCACATATTCTTAATTTTTCTGCTCCCAAATTTCCAGATAGCCCCTTTATACTATGGGCTAATCTCTGCGCTTCATCAAAGCTACCTTCCATAGAAAATGTGCGAATTTCTTGATCAACCTTTGCGTATTTTAATGAAAATCCTACCAATAGTATTTTATATAGTTTATGAGAACCACCTAATTTTTTCAATGCTTTTTCTACGTTCAGCCTAGAATCCTTCATAAAGCCTCCTATGTCATACAAGTCTATTTCCCTAAAATTGTTAGTAAGGCTTTTATTTCATCTAATGCTTTCATAAAAGCATCAACCACTGATGGGTCAAAGTGTTCACCACTTTCTTCCAATATGATATCAATTGCTGTATCACATGAAAATGCTTTTTTATATGGCCTTTCCGAGGTAAGCGCATCAAATACGTCTGATACCGCAACAATTCTACTCACTTTAGGTATTTGTTCTCCTACCAATCCTAGTGGATAGCCTCTTCCATTCCATTTTTCATGATGCGTATATGCGATAAGCTCTGCCATATTAACAATCGATGAGCTCGAATTTTTTAAAATATTTCTTCCAATCGTTGTATGGGTTTTCATAATCTCCCATTCTTCATCGTCAAGTTTTCCTTTTTTCAAAAGAATGCTTTCTGGCACACCAATTTTGCCTATATCGTGAAGTGGTGCAGCATGCTCGATTGCATATACTACTTGGGGGTCCATATCTAAATACCTAGCTATAGATGAAGAAATCTTACCAACTCTTTTAACATGTAAGCCAGTATTGTCATCCTTATACTCCGCTGCTCTTGAGAGTCTATCCATTGTTTCTAGATAGGCAAATTCAAGCTTTTGATATGCTTCCTCTAATTGAGCATCCCTTTCGTATACCTCAAGTTGAAGAAATTTATTTTCATATTTTACTATGTTACGTTTCTTAACAATTGAAATTTGAGTATGTACTCTGGCTTGAACCTCTTCTACATCAAAAGGTTTCGTAATATAGTCAACTGCACCTAACGAAAATCCCTTTTTCTTATCATACTTACTTGTCATGCCAGAAATAAAAATGATTGGAATATCCTTTAACTTTTCATTTTCTTTCAGATATGAACACACCTTATATCCATCCATTTCAGGCATAATAATATCTAATAAAACTAGATCAGGCATATGTTTTTCAATAATATCAATTGCTGCCCTTCCATTATTTGCAATCATGATATCGTATTGATCATTTAACGCTTCAACTAAGATATCAACATTTTCTTGCGTATCCTCACAAATAATAATTGTCAATCGTTCTCTCAAAAAATCTTCGTTTTTATACAATATTAGCCACCTACTTTTGTGTAATTATAAAAACACTCTTCTAATCCCTTCTCCTTTTCTGATTATACCAAATATTTTCTATCATTACAAATAAATTATCTGTTATTTGAAGGAATTTTCTACTATTTTGTCGAATAATAAATGCTCTAAAAACACTCCTCTATTCAAAAGATATTGACAGCATTTATAAGTCGAGTTATAATAACCTTGAATTCAATGACGAATTCTTATATCATATCGTAAAACAAGACAAAGAGGTCTGTACATCACCTAGCGTGAAGTGCGGTCTTTTTTATTTTTGTTTATAATTATTTTTAGGAGGAAATTATACTATGGATACGTTTATCATCAATTCTATGTGGGTATTAATTGCAAGTATTCTTGTATTTCTTATGCATGCAGGCTTTGCTATGGTTGAGGTAGGGTTTACCCAATCTAAGAACGCCGTTAATATCATCATGAAAAATTTCATTACAGTATCAATCGGTGTTCTTTGCTATTTCTTTATTGGATATGCTTTCATGTATGGAAAAGACTTCGGAGGTATTATTGGAACTGATACTTTCATGCTTATGAATAAACCAGTAGAAATCGCCGGAATTTCTTTTGACATCTTTTTCTTTTTTCAAGCCATTTTTGCTGCTACCTGCGCTACTATTGTATCTGGTGCTATGGCTGAGCGAACTAAGTTCGGTGCTTACATCATTTTTTGTTTTGCTGCTACTCTCGTAATTTATCCATTAATCGGACATTGGATATGGGGCGGTGGATTCTTGGCTACGAAAATAGGCTTTTTAGATTTTGCTGGAGGAACTGCAGTTCATGCAGTTGGAGGCTTTTGCGCATTGGTTGGTGCATATATGGTAGGCCCTAGAAATGGTAAATATAAAAAGGGTGTTGCTCAAGCAATCCCCGGACACAACATTCCCCTAGGCGCTTTAGGTGTTTTGATTTTATGGTTTGGTTGGTTTGGTTTTAATCCAGGCAGTACTTTAGATATTACGTCTCCTGCAACAGCACATGCAGCAATAACTACCCTTCTTAGTGGTGCAGCGGCAACCTTTGCAACACTTGTCGCTAGTAATATCAAATATGGCAAGCCTGACGCTGCTTTAACTTTGAATGGAGCTCTTGCAGGCTTAGTTGGAATTACTGCCGGCGCCAATGTCATTACCTTTATCGGGGCGCTGATAGTCGGAACAATCAGTGGTGTTATTATGATGTTTGCTGTAGAATTTATTGATCAAAAGCTTAGAATCGATGATCCTGTTGGTGCCATTTCAGTACATGGTGTTTGTGGTGTCTTCGGAACGATTGCTATAGGCTTATTTGGTTCAACAGAGAGTGCTCGTGGCCTCTTTTATGGTGGTGGTTTCTCATTACTAGGAAGCCAAGCAATTGGTGTTCTCATTGCTGGTGCTACCGCAACAACATTAGCATTCATCACCTTCAAAGTTTTAAAGTCAACATGCGGCTTAAGAGTTGAAGAACATGAAGAATTACATGGATTAGATGCTATGGAGCATGGTATTTCTGCATACATTAATTTATAATTGATTTTTGCATGATATTAATGTAAAATTAAACAATCAATACTGAATAAGGGGGGTTTTTCATGGCTGATAAAATGACTAAAATTGATATCATTACACGTCCTTCTAAGTTTGAAGCATTAAAAGAAGCACTCAATGATATTGGAATTACTGGCATGACAGTTACTCAAGTTCTTGGTTGTGGTATGCAAAAAGGTGTCACCGAAATGTATCGTGGTGTTCCAGTATCTATTAATTTATTGCCCAAAATAAAAGTGGAAATGGTGGTTTGTGAAGTTCCAGTTCAAACTGTTATTGATACGGCAACCGAGGTACTAAGAACAGGCGAAATTGGTGATGGAAAGATTTTTATTTATCCCGTCGAAAATGTTATTAAAATTAGAACTGGCGAAGAAGGCGTACGTGCCTTGTAGTTACATAGAACCTAACATATACAAACAGCCATCCATAGGATGGCTGTTACTTTAATTATTTGGAATTACTGCTTACATTTACAGGAATGACAACTATCACAAGAAGGTGCATCTGTAGTTAAGGAACCGTTTAAATAATTTTTAATTACATCCTCTATCTCCCCTTCTACTTCTGGGAAGACTAGAATCTTCAAAGCCTCTATTTTTTCCAATGCCCCACTGCCCATACTACCAGCAATTATCACATCTGCACCTTGATCTTTTAGATATTGTGCTAATTCACCATGTAAATGTTCTCTGGTGTCTACCTCTACTTTATTTATTAATTCTCCTTCGACGATTTCACAAAGAGTAAATACCTCACATTTTCCAAAATGTTTAGAAACTTGTTGTCCATCTGTTGCAATTGCTAATTTCATTTTTTATCCTCCGTTTTATGTTTTGATGACTGGTATACCACATTTTCCTGACCCCAAGGGCAATGACCTAACAAAAAGCACTGAGAGCATTTTGGATTTCTCGCTGTACAGATAGCCCGTCCATGGGCGATAATTTGAGTATTATATCGAATCCAAACCTCTTTAGGCAACACTTCCATTAAATCAAATTCAATCTTAGTAGGGTCCTCATGCACTGTTAATCCTAACTTTTTAGATAATCGTTTCACGTGTGTATCTACTACAATACTTTCAATCTCATAAATATTACCCCTAATAACATTTGCCGTTTTTCTACCTACACCCGGTAAGGATGTTAGCAAATCAATTTCACTCGGTACTTCTCCACCAAAATCAGTTAAGAGTTTACTACAACAAGCTTTAATATGATTGGCTTTATTTCTATAAAACCCTGTAGTTTTAACATCTTTTTCTAATTCTATGATATCAGCATTTGCAAAAGCCTCAACACTCGTATATTTCTCGAATAATGTTTTAGTCACGATATTCACTCTCGCATCTGTACATTGCGCACTTAATATCGTTGCAATCAGCAACTGCCAAGGCGTTTCATGGTCTAAATAGCACTTTGTATTATCGACATAATACGTATTAAGCAATTCTATAATTTTCGAAATTCTCTCATAATTAGACATCATATCCTCCTTATGTTATTTCCATGGAAATATGTTTATTTCCGCGGAAATAAACTAGACTAGCTGGACTTCAAAAACACGTGGATTATGTCGCATCCTATCTCTATCAAAGTAATTAAATAGGAGCGCAGTCCTTTTTTTGTCGATTTCAATCCCTATTGAATTTTGATATTTTGTCATATCATAGTCAAAAATCTCAATATGCACCATTCTACTAACCTGTTTTGAAGAATATTCCCTAAGTTGAGGTATATAATGGGAAATATTATTTTCATCTCTATAAAAATTGTTTATTTCCTTTGAATAGGCTTCAGTACATTCAAGCCAATCAGGGAATTTTTTAATCTTTTCCTGTAAACACCAATCTAATTTAATGACATTTTTTAAAAAAATGATATCTATATCCTTATACTGATGGCCAAAATCCTTCATAATTGTTGCTATGCTTGTCTTTGAATGACTTATTTTATGATAATGGTTGTCTTCCCAAAAACTTGCTAGTGCCTCATAAAATCCAAAAGAAGTATCGAAAAATCTCTCTAAGTATAAAACGGTATTATCATAATGTCCACTATTGTAATACAATTCTACCATTTCCTCAATCATCTTCAATTTTTCTATCTCTAAGTAATCCAGATCCTTTGTGCATAGAACTTCATAAGGCGCGTAATCTCTATATTTGATCTTGTATTCTTCACATTTTTCGTGCATTCCAGATCCCTTTAGAACCTTTAAAAAGCCAATTTGAAGCTGTTCTGGTTTGAGACAGTAGACATCATTAAAAGACCTTGCAAAAGTAGCGTATGCCTCATGAGGTAGCCCAACAATAAGGTCTAAGTGTAAATGTATATTTTGACTACTCTTTAAAGCTTTCACATTTTCAACAATTTGAATAAAATTTGTTTTTCTTTTTATAGCTTCTATTGTTGCTTCATGAGTGGATTGAACCCCTATTTCAAATTGAAACAAACCCGGCCTAACTGTATTTAAAAAAGCAATCATTTCATCATCTAATAAATCTGCTGATATTTCAAAATGAAAGTTGGTTGTCCCATTATCTTTTAAATGTAAAAAGGACCATATATTCATAGCATGATCTTTTTTACAATTAAACGTACGATCTACAAACTTTACTTGCACCACTTTTTGATCCAAAAAAAACTGCAACTCTTTCTTGACCTTTTCAAAACTCCTAAACCTTACACCCTTTTCGATAGAGGATAAGCAATATTGGCAATTAAAAGGACAACCTCTTGATGATTCATAGTAAATAATTCTATTTTCAAGATCCCCAATACCTTCTTCATAAACAAACGGCAATTCATCCATGAAAAGAGGTTCTCTAGATGTATTTTTAATAATGTTATTGTTTTTTCTATATACAAGACTCTGGATATTGTCTAGTGAAGTATTTTGCTTTTCCAAACTCGTTAATAATGCTTTAAAAGGTTCTTCTCCTTCACCACAAATAATAGCATCAATTTCCAATTCTTCTGCCATTATTTTCTCTGCTTCATATGATACTTCTGGGCCACCTAAAATAATAAAGGTACCTTTTGCAATTTTCTTATACGCATTCATTATTTTAATTACCATCTCTATGTTCCATAAATAGCAAGAAAAACCAAGCACATCTGGCTTTTGTTTATAAATATCTGATAATATTGTGTCAATATTTTGATTGATGGTATATTCAGCAATGTCCACTCGATAACCATCTCTATTTGCATATTTTTGCATATACCTAATTGCAAGATTAGAATGAATGAATTTTGCGTTAATACCTACTAATAATACCTTCATTTGTTCACCTACTTCTATGCTGTAATTCTATTGATTATACCTCATTTCCTTTGGCAATGCAAAGCTAATCATGAATAACCACCATCGTGTCATCAGGTACATTAAAGTAAAACCATTTTGCATCTTCTTCTAATAATCGTATACATCCATGACTAGCAGCTTTACCTATTAAATTCTTTTCTTCTTCAATTACATTAAATTTTTTATCTACTGGAACACTATGAAACAAATACTGCTCATAAAACCTTACCCAATACAATGCACCTTCATCAAAACGTTCTGAGTAAAACCACTCACCACGGTTTTCTAAATAAAAAACACCCATTACTGTAGGTTCTTCATCTGTACCTCCTGAACAAGGCATTTCCTTTAAAATAGTCTCTCCTTCTCTAATCACTACCATATGTTTATGATCTTCTAAAGCTACTTCTACCCATAATTGGTTTTCTTCAATTTGCACCCCTGCAATTTTAATAACTCTTTTTAAATTGGCATTTTTGTTAAATGATAACACGCTGATCATAAGAAGTAGGACAATAAAAGATGTCCATAGAAATCCAAGTTTTCTTTTCATATCCACCTGCTAACCTTATTTATTATATTCTTATTAGTATTTTGAGGGATTTATTCTATTTAAGCCATTATCTTACAAGGTCAATCTGTTATAAAAATCTCAGAACTACTCATACTAACTATACTTGTTCACAATGATTTTTTATGGAGGTATGAATATGAAATTAAAAAATATTGTTCTAATCGCAGTTTTTCTTTTTGTTTTAACTTCCTGTAAAGAAGAAGCTGTTCTTGATGGAACGGAATCCTCAGTTTCTCAAACCGGTGATATTAAGAAAATACAAGTTATCACCCCAACAGCAGATATACGTTCAGGTTGTTCTAACAATGCAGCAGTACTCGATACTGCCGATCAAAATGCTAAATATGAAGTGATTAATAAGGTTAACGACTGGTATGCAGTTCAACTACCAGATAATAGTATTGGGTTTATTCCTGAAAAACAAGCTAAACCAATAGTCGATGCAACTACACCCGTTGATATGCCCTCTGTAGCGCAAAGAACCCCTGCTGCTCCAACTACTCCTAGGAACCCTACAACTGTTGGCACGAAACAAAACAATGCTAATACAAACGGAAATGGTACCACAGCCCCTAACAACAATAATAACAACACTAATAATAAAGATGCCGCGAACACAAATACGAATTCAACTTCTCTTAGCGCTGCTGAGCAGCAAATGGTAACCTTAGTTAATAAAGCAAGAGAAGAAAATAATTTGCCAGCTTTAAAAGTGGATACAACTTTGGCTAATGTTGCAAGAACGAAAGCAAAGGATATGATTGACAATAACTATTTCAGTCACAATTCACCAACTTATGGAAGCCCCTTTGATATGATGAAAAGTTTTTCAATTAAATATATAAAAGCAGGTGAAAATATCGCTGGCAATCAAACCGTTCAAGCTGCTCACGATGCATTAATGAAATCACCAGGACACCGAGCTAATATATTAAGTTCAGATTATACTCACATCGGAATTGGTATTGTTGAAGGTGGTAGCTACGGTAATATGTTTACTCAAATGTTTATAAGCAAATAATATTTTATTATACACCTCCTAATAGGTGTTCCTATAGGGGGTGTATTATAAAATATATGAATTTTTCACATAAACATAGATATATACAAACTATATCTGTATTACTTGTCCATTGCATTATTCTGCATTTAGTAGTACACTATAGGCTTGGGTAAAAAATTATTTTAAGCAATGAAAGTAGAGGTTTTTTAAAATGGCTAAGAAAAAAATTATTAATATAGCAGTCATCGCTCACGTAGATGCAGGAAAGTCAACCCTGGTTGATGCTTTTTTAAGTCAAAGTGGTGTTTTCAGAGAAAACGAAGAAGTAATTGACTGTGTAATGGACAGTAATGATTTAGAAAGAGAACGTGGCATCACAATATATTCAAAAAATTGCTCTATTCAATACGGAGATTACAAAATTAACATCGTAGATACCCCTGGTCACTCCGATTTCTCATCTGAAGTAGAGCGTATTATTAAAACAGTAGATACTGTTATTCTATTAGTCGATTCTAGCGAAGGGCCGATGCCTCAAACCAGATTTGTTCTCCAAAAATCATTAGAACACAACTTAAGACCAATCTTATTTATAAATAAAATAGATAAAAAAGACCAACGTGCAACGGAAGTTGTAAATATGACTTTTGATTTATTTGTTGATTTAGATGCATCCGATGAACAACTAGATTTCCCTGTTCTTTATGGTGTTGGTAGAGATGGTATCGCACTCCATGAACTAGAACATGAAAATGAAGATTTAGGTCCTTTATTTGATACAATTATTAATCACGTGGACCCATATCCTGATAAAGATGAGGAACCACTTCAATTTCAAGTTTCAGCATTAGGCTATGATGATTACATTGGTAGATTAGGTATTGGTAGAGTATATAGTGGAACGCTTAAAGAAGGCCAACAAGTTGCTATCTCAAAGTTTGACGGATCCGTTGTTACTGCTAAGGTATCTAAGCTATATAATTATGCAGGCTTAAAGCAAGTTCCTCAAAAGGAAATATTTAGTGGTGATATCGCAGTAATTTCAGGTATTCCTGATATTTCTATTGGTGAGACAATTTGTAATATTGATAATGTTATTCCATTACCATTAATTCAAATCGAAGAACCAACATTATCAATGAATTTTCTTGTTAATAGCTCTCCTTTTGCTGGTAGATCAGGAAAATTCGTTACATCTAGACACTTAAAGGAACGATTAGATAAAGAGCTTGAAATTAACGTGGGCTTGAAAATCGAAGAGCTTGGTGGCGTTGATGGTTTTAAGGTATCTGGTAGAGGTGAACTCCATTTATCAGTATTAATTGAGTATATGAGAAGAGAAGGTTATGAAATTAGCGTCTCCAAACCTGAAGTTATTATGCATAGAGACGGAGATACTTTGGTAGAACCAGTAGAGCGAGTAATTGTCTCCTTACCTGACGAATATGTTGGCGCAGCAATTTCTAGCCTAAGTATGAGAAAAGGTCAAATGGAACATATGGAATCCGATAAAGGCTTTACTAAGCTGGAATATGTTGTTCCTACAAGAGGCTTGTTAGGTTTTAGAACTGAAATGATTACGGATTCTCGTGGTGAAGCAACCATACTTCGTACTTTAATTGGCTTCGAACCTTTTAAAGGCGAAATACCACAAAGAAATAATGGTGTTCTTGTCTCTGGAGAACAAGGTACTTCAACTCCATATGCGTTGAACAGTCTTTCTGAAAGAGCAATTATGATTATTCCACCTGGTACTGAAGTTTATGAAGGAATGCTCATTGGTATTAACTCTAGAAAGGATGACATGACTGTTAATCCTTGCAAAGAGAAGAAAATGACCAATACTAGATCATCCGGTAATGATGATGCGGTTAAACTTGCTCCACCTAGAACATTTTCATTAGAAGAGGCCTTAGAGTTTATTGCAGAGGACGAGTTGGTTGAAGTGACACCTGATTCAGTTAGATTGAGGAAAAAGATGCTTAGAGAAGCGGATAGAAATAGATATAATAAAAGCAGAGCATAGATTGATTGATAGGAGCTATTTTGAAGTAGGATGTAAAATTCCTATGGAGAGATAGCTTTTTTAATTCATCAAGAAAATCAGCTGCTCCGAATTAAAATTCTCGTTACCTTCCTGCCGCTTTTCCAATTGTTTATGCAGAACTTTCCTAGTAAATTAAAAAATCGTCGGATAGAACAAAGCGCTTGTCAGCGCGTTACATAATAATTTATGCTATCTAACGCTTTGTTCTATGCTTCGTGAAAAGTAGAGCTTTCCTACTGGATTAAAAAACAGCATACTATTTATATGCTGTACTTTTTATACTGGGTAGGAAGGATTTGAACCTTCGAATGCAGGAGTCAAAGTCCTGTGCCTTACCGCTTGGCGACTACCCATCAAGTTTCTTTAATTCACAATAAAATCCAAAAAAAAAGCTTATTGTATTTATCCATTTGAAAGATTAAATACAATAAGCGCGAGACGAGATTCGAACTCGCGACCCTCGCCTTGGCAAGGCGATGCTCTACCACTGAGCCACTCGCGCGCAAAAGCGGGTGATGGGAATCGAACCCACGTATTCAGCTTGGAAGGCTGATGTTCTACCATTGTACCACACCCGCATGTGGTGCCCAGAGCCGGAATCGAACCAGCGACACGAGGATTTTCAGTCCTCTGCTCTACCGACTGAGCTATCTGGGCAAACATTTTTGCAACTTCATGATTATATCAACAAAACTAATTTTAGTCAAGTCTTTTTGTTCTTAAAGTGACAAGCAAATTTTACTTATTTCATAATGATGCCCGAGACCGGAATCGAACCGGTACGATCTCGCGATCGCAGGATTTTAAGTCCTGTGCGTCTGCCAGTTCCGCCACTCGGGCATACAATGGAGGGAGAAGGATTCGAACCTTCGAAGGCGGTGCCAACAGATTTACAGTCTGCCCCCTTTGGCCACTCGGGAATCCCTCCAAAAGTGACAAGATATATAATACCATAAATAGAAGATTTGTCAATAGCATTTTGGTAACTTATAAAATACTATCATTATCTCTTATTTATCTATCTGTTCTCCCTTTCTTTTTCTTCTTGCATACTCTGCTTGTATCTCTAAACAGTCGTGGCATCTTAAAAACCCAGTCTGATGGGGACGACTACAATCTATGCATAACCCTAATGCCTTTCTCTTTTCTTTTAGCTTTCTAGTATTTTTTGTACTTTTAGGTTTGTTCATCTTGCACCTCTAATAACGGAGTTTTTTCTCTCCCTTATTATTGTCAAGAATAATTAGGTTATCCATTTTTTTTATCTTCTAGGTAAGTTCTTCGCTATTAAGTAACCCTAATTTCTCCATTACCTCAAATAATTTAGCTGTGTCTATTGGTTTTGAAGCATATGCATCACAACCATATTCAAAAGCAGTTTGCACCACTTGCGTTTCTCCAAGTGCAGTTGTCATAATTATTTTAACTCTTTTTTCTGGTGGTATTTCATTTTGAACCTCTAGATCTCTAATCGCTTTCAAAACCTTTACGCCATCAACCTTAGGCATCATAATATCAAGACAAATCAAATCATATTGCTCTTCTTCTCTAATTGACATTAAATAAGCATCAATCGCCTCTAAACCATCAACAACAAGGTCGCATTCACCATACTTACAGAGCACTTTATTCAAAAATTTTCTACTTACCAAATCATCTTCTGCGATTAAAATTTTTTTCATAATAATTGCCTCCTCAATAATTCTTGTTCTACCTTTTCAATATTTTCAATGACTTGCTCTAAATTTTCGCGCCTTGCGGCTAGTTCAATTTTAAAAGCCAAGGACTTTAATTCAATTTCATCCATTTTCTCAAACAATCCTTTTAGTTGATGGGCCTTTTTCTCAATCTTTACAACCTGCTTGCCATCATCAATAGCCTTTAATTCTGCAAATACCTTTTCTACCATCTGAACATTATTAAAATCCATTTTTTCTATATTAGTCCTTTGCACTTCAACCCCAAGCATAAGACTTTCCTTATGATAAATAAAAGCATCTAAAAGTAAAATTAATTTCTCTATCTTTACTGGTTTAGAAATATATTCATCCATTCCTATGTTTAAAAATTTTTCTCTATCCCCTAACAGCGCAAATGCTGTTAAGGCGATAATCGGCGTGTGCTTTAAGCTTCCTTCACTTTTACGAATATATTTTGTAGCTTCAATTCCATCCATTTCCGGCATTTGAATATCCATTAAAATTACATCATATGTATTGTTACTATGCAAAGAAAGTGCCTGAATTCCATTACAAGCAGTATCTAATGTATATCCCAATTCTTGTAGCATTCTTGTTACAACAGTTCGATTGATTTTATCATCTTCAACCAACAAAATATGTCCTGATCGCTTATTTTTCATTTCTTTAATTGCAATCCTTGGTGTAGTCTGGTTAGGTTGTCCAATCTTAAACTTTAAGGAAAAGTAAAACGTACTGCCTTTATCCTTTTCGCTTTCCAACCATATTTTCCCACCCATTATTTCAATTAATTGTTTGCTTATGATTAATCCTAACCCTGTTCCACCATATTGCTTAGTGAAAGAACTATCTATCTGACTAAAACTTTTAAATAGTTTTGTCATACCTTCAGATGAAATCCCTATTCCAGTATCTGAAACTGAAAACTTTAGTTCAAGGAATTCTGTAGTTCTTGAGAGTTCTTGTACCTTTATAAAAATTTCACCATATTCTGTAAACTTCAATCCATTGCTTACAAGATTATTGATTACCTGCTTAAGCCTATTCGAATCTCCAATCAAATCATTTGGAATATCGCCTACTAATTCTGCATGAATATGTAATCCCTTCTCTTGCGCATGCCCATAATGAGCCTTGATTACATCATCAAGAACGTGATTCATATTAAAAGCTTGTGAATTAATCGTAAGCTTACCAGCTTCTAGCTTAGAGAAATCCAAAATATCATTGATAATATTAAGAAGCGCATCAACACATGTCTTTGCTGTATGTAAGTTGTCCTTCTGTTCCTCATCTAAGCCAGTTTGCAATGTCAAGTCAATCATACCTACAATACCATTCAATGGTGTTCTAATTTCATGACTCATGTTAGCTAAAAATTCACTTTTGGCTTTATTTGCTGATTCTGCCTGTTCCATTGCACTTTGTAGTTCAAGCTCTGCTTTCTTTATATTAGTAATGTCTTCAATAATTATAATTAGATTGTTATCCTTTTCTGTTCTTATTGGTGCAAAATTAACCTTATACCAAGCACTTACAGTCATTTCATTAATTGAGAATCTCATGTTAATAATTAAATCCTTTGTGTATTCCCCAGTAATGAAAACATTATTCAATTCTTTTCTAAGTCCACAATAATGACATTTGGGACCTTTTCCACATCCCATTTGGAAACTATTCAGACATTGAAGCCCATCCCCAATCAATTGGTCAATCGTCTGTTCTTTTTCAATTTCAAACATATCAAGTAAAGTTTGATTCACTCTTTGTACCACTCTATCTTGATTAACGACTATCATACCTAAGGGCATAAGCTCAAACATTGTCTGTAGATTGTTTTTTTCCCTAAGAAGATCCATTTCCATGTTTTTAATTCTGGTAATGTCTCTAAATACAACAACTACACCAATCACTTCTTCTTCACTATTTTTTATCGCTGAAAAGCTCGCCGATAAGCCATATCTATCACCATTTTTGGAAATAAGCTCAGAGTCTTTTGTTAAACCGATAACCTCGCACGAATTTATTACATCAAATAATTTTGTTTCTATTATATCCTCTGTACTACTGTTAATAATACAAAAAACCTCACTAAACGGTCTCCCAATTGCAGATTCGTCTTTCCAGCCAGTAATTAATTGCGCTTTTCTGTTAATAAAACCTATAACGCCATTCATGTCTGTTGAAATTACACCATCACCAATACAAGCTAATGTTGTTGCTAATCTTTCTTGATTGTTTTCTTTTAGCTTATATGTAAATTCCGGCATATGATTTACCTCCATTTATACTTTAATCGGTTGAGCATACACCTTAACGGCTCCTGATGCTACATCCATCTCTATAGTTCGGCTTATGTTGCCTCCAACCTCAGATAAAAAGTAATTCAACTTCATTTCATCTAAAATATTCGTAATGGCTTCTATATTTTTATTGCCAATATTAAATACATCATTTTTTTCAATTGAACTTGCACCTCCAAAGAGACGAATAACTAGTTCGTGCTTTAAACAACCGAAATCATTCAATATTTTCTGCACAAGATAAGGTAGACCCAAGGTTGCATAATAACCAGCACTAGTTTGTGGACTGTCACTCATTTTGTGATCTGGTAATACAATATGAATCATTCCACCAACTTGTCTCAAGGGACTATGGACAGTCACCGCCACACACGACGACAGTGCATAGGTCTTAATGACATCTTCCTTGCTTTTTGAAATGGCATATTCGCCAAGACCAATTATGATTTCCATAGGCATTACTTTAACATATTACAAAGTGTCTCTGGAATATTGTCCAGAGAAACTTGTTTTTCAACTGCACCAACATCAAAAGCGACTTTTGGCATACCATAAACAACACTAGATTCTTCATCCTGTCCTATCGTCCTTGCTCCTTTTCGTCTCATAGATAGTAGTCCTTTCGCTCCATCATATCCCATACCTGTAAGAATAATTCCTAAAGCGTTCGTTTTGCACTCTTTTGCAACAGCTTCAAATAGGACATCAACTGATGGGCAATGTCCATTAACCCTATCTCCATAAAATACTTCGACCTTGTATCTATCACCAATTTTCTTCACCGCCATATGTTGGTCTCCTGGAGCTACCAGCACAATACCCGGTTCTAAATAATCTCCCGATGCTGCTTCCTTTACAGAAAAATGAGTTTGATCATTAAGTCTATCTGCAAACATTTTAGAAAACACCGGCGGGATATGCTGTACAATCAATATGCCAGGCATTTGTGCCGGTAATTGTTTTAAAACCTTGTAAATAGCCTCTGTACCACCTGTAGATGCACCAATTGTTATCACCTTATTCATATCCATACTGCCGTTACGTTCTAAACAACCCCGAGAAGAAGATATTGATTTGATTACCTTCGAAGCTGCTGCTATTTTAATCTTCGTTATTAAATCTTTGATAAATAATTCCACACTTTGTGGAGATTGAACATTTGGTTTTGTCACAAAGTCCACGGCACCTGCATTCATAGCGTCAAATACAGAATCACTTATAGCACTCACAACTATAACAGGAAGTGGATATTGCGGTAATAAACGCTTAATAAATTCAATTCCATTCATCTTAGGCATCTCAACGTCGCAGGTCATTACATCTGGATTATATTCCAATATTTTATCTCTAGCATCAAAAGGGTCAACTGCCTTGGCTACTACCTCTATTGAGGGATCTGTTGAAATTCCTCTCGACAACACCTCTCTAAACATCAGGCTATCGTCTAAAACAAGCACTCTTATTTTCTTATTCATAGGCTACATCACCTCACTATTGCTCATTCCATTCTATTCTATTCTTTTCTATATACCGCAGGACAAACATACTTAAATTTTGTCGTTTCTCTATTTAATGATTCTGAATGTCCAACAAATAAATATCCACCCGGTTCCAGCATATCATAAAACTTCTCTGTTAATATCTCTTTTGTCTTACTATCAAAATATATCATTACATTTCTACAAAAAATGATATGAAATCTCTTTTTAAATGGAAACACATTCTCCACAAGGTTAAACTTTCTAAATATTACTTCATTTCTGATTTTATCAGTTATGGTTGAATTTTCATTGTCACATTTATTAAAATAAGTATTTTTCCACAGAATTGGTAATGGAGCTATTTTTTCATTACTATATATGCCTTTTTGAGCAGTATCCAAAACACTATTTGAAATATCTGTTGCCAATACTTTTGTATCCCACCACATTTTTTCTGATTTAAAAAACTCATCTATTATCATTGCTAAGGTATATGCTTCTTCTCCTGATGAACAAGCTGCACACCAAATGCGAAGATCCTTTTCTCTTAAGTTTTTCTTAAAATAAGGTAACACCCGGTCTCTAAAATAGTAAAAGTGCTCTGCTTCTCTCATGAAATAAGTATGATTCGTTGTTATTTTATCTACTAGTGTAACTACAGCATCCCCACTTTTATCAGATACAACATACTTATAGTACTCAGTAAAGGTATTAAATCCCATTTGTGCAACAACATTGTTTAATCTCCCTTGAACAAGCGTTTGCTTTTCGGCCTTTAAATGAATACCATAGTTTTCTTTTATATACTCTGCTAATTGTTTAAATTCTTTTTCAGTAATATTCATCATCGTAAACATCCTCTTTTTATATAAGGAGGGTTAAGACAAACCCCTCCTTATTATGGAGTTCAACACTATTCTCTTAATACTTTCCAAATTCCTTATCACTTAAAGATATTTTCTTAGAATTTGTTGTTACGGCTACTTCATTATATTCATCCTGATTACCATGATTATAATTTTTACTATTCATGCTTTCTAGCATTTTGATAACTTCTGGATTAAGTGATTCTAATCCTTTATAAGAACCGTTACCATTCAATTTCTTTAATTTAAATTTTTCTACTTGTTTTTTAAGCATTTCTGCTTGGCCTGAAAGTTCTTCACTTGCTGCTGCTGTTTCTTCAGAGGTCGCTGAGGTCGTCTGCACAACTTCGGATATTTGCGTAAGCCCTTGATTTACTTGATCAACTCCTAAGGCTTGCTCATTAGATGCTACAGCAATTTGATTCACTAAATTTGCAACCTTAGATATACCTTCAACAATGTTTGTTAATGCATTCGCTGTTTGATTTGCAATTTTAGTTCCATCTTCAACCTTTTTAATAGAGCCCTCTATCATCACCGTTGTTTCCTTCGCAGCGTTAGCAGAACGAGCCGCTAAATTTCTTACCTCCTCTGCAACTACTGCAAAGCCTTTTCCATGTTGTCCAGCTCTTGCTGCTTCTACTGCTGCATTAAGGGCAAGTATATTTGTTTGAAAGGCTATTTCATCTATAACCTTAATAATCTTCGAAATATTACTTGAAGATTCATTGATTTCATCCATTGCCTTTAACATCTTCTTCATTTGCTCGTTGCCTTCTGATGCGTTTGTTTTGGCTGTTTCAGAAATATCATTCGCTTGATTCGCATTTCCCGCATTTTGTCTTGTTTGTGAAGCAATTTCTTCCACGGAAGCTGTTAATTCTTCTATGGAGCTTGCTTGCTCTGTTGCGCCTTGAGAGAGAGACATACTAGATACTGATACTTGTCTTGAGCCAGATGCAACTTGTTCAGAAGCACTATTGATATCTGAGAGCACCTGAGAAAGCGATTCTATTGTTTCATTTAAGGCATTTTTTATATCGGCATGATCGCCTTTATAATCACCAGTTACGCTTACTTGGAGATTTCCATTGGACATTTCCTTCAAGACAGCTGCCGCTTCCTGAACAGGTTTTATGATTGCATCTAATGTCTGATTTACGCCCTCTATAATATTCTTATATCCACCTTTAAATTTATCTGAATCTCCTCTTGTATTAAGCTTTCCAGCGATGGCTGCTTGAGATAATATATTCGTCTCATCAATCAAAGCTTTTATCGCGTCAATGGTCATCTTTAGCGCTGGAGAGATTTCATCTTTATCATCTTTTTGTACCACTACTGCACTCATATCTCCATCTGAGATTTGCTTCATTGTAGCAATGACAATGTTTTGAAGATCATCGGCAAAACCATCCATAGCAATTGCCATTTGTCCAATTTCATCCTTCGTGTCTATATTCAATCGCAACCCCAAGTGCCCCATGCTCATTTCCTTCATCATGAGAACCGCCTTGTTGATAGGCCTTTTAATGATTGTACTTATAAATAATCCCAATAAAATAGAAATAACAATTGCTGCTACAATAACGACTATTAGTATTATATTTGCACGTTCACTAGCTACATTGGCTTCTATTTCTGATTGATGAGCTATTTCAATGTTTATATCAACAATTTCGTTCAATACTGCCTCTGCAGCTAGAAACGTTGTTCTCGCATTTAGTGATGCCTGATATTCTTTACCATCAAGCTCCTTGATTTCTGGACTTTCTAATGTTAATCCGCTTTTCAGAAGCTTATCCTTTTCTTTAGCAAACTCTATAACTATATTATGATCTGACACCCACTTATCCCATTTGGGTACAAATTCTTCCCACTTAACTTCTTCTTCTGCAGACATTGGCAGTGGCAAATAAGTTTTCCTTGCCTCATCTGCTCTTATAAATGCACTTTCAATATATGCATACTGCGCTTTTCTTATATCCTCATTCATCATTTTATTGTTTGTAAGACCTCTTTCACCTACAAGTACAGCAGTTTGCGCTTCACTCATAATCAAAAGGCTCTGTATACTTGGCAACCTGACTATAGCAATTTCTTCCTCTGCTTTTTTAATCTCTGACATTC
This sequence comes from Firmicutes bacterium HGW-Firmicutes-1, assembly GCA_002841625.1. Taxonomy (NCBI): domain Bacteria; kingdom Bacillati; phylum Bacillota; species Firmicutes bacterium HGW-Firmicutes-1. The sequence continues at coordinate 29,381 of PHAG01000004.1, forward strand.
CGCTATATCCTACAATGCCAACAATCCCTGCAATCATTGCAACTATGATAAATCCACTAATGAGTTTAGCTCCTACCTTCAAGTTATAATACCATTTCATATTTGTTCCTCCCTAAAATTGGTTATCGGATTTCATGAAGCATTTCAGCATCTTCTTCATTTAATAGTTTCTCACAGTCTAAGATTAACGTTACATCTTTGCCTGTTTTGCCAATACCCTTAATATACTTCTTACCACCCTTATTGATATCTGGTGGTGAAACAATTTCATCATCGGGAATAGAGATTACTTCTGATACACAGTCAATAATCAATCCAATAGATATTTCTTGTATATCTATAACGATGATACATGTTCGATCATTATATTCGATAGAAGGCTTCTTAAATCTTAATCTTATATCCATTACTGGGATTATCTTTCCTCGTAAATTAATAATTCCTTTTATATACTCAGGAAGCTCTGGCACCTCAGTTATGGGCTGAATACCAACTATTTCAGTAACATACATAATACCAATTCCATAGAACTCTTTGCCTAATGAAAAGGTAAGAAACTTACCCTTCTGAGTATCTTCTTCCTCTTCAGATAAATTCTGCACGACAGTCTCCCTCATTTTTTCAGCTCCTTTAAAGTCTCTTTTTTATTTTACTCCTAGACTCTAATACTTACCAAATTCCTTGTCACTTAAAGATATTTTCTTTGGATTTGATGTTGCGGCTACTTCATCATGTACTTCATTATTTTTATAACTTTGGTTTTTTCCATTCATGCTTTCTAACATTTTGATAACTTCCGGATTAAGCGTTTCTAACCCTTTATATGTACTATTTACATTTTGTTTTTTTAAACTAAATTTTGAAACTTGATTCTTAAGCATTTCAGCTTGACCTGATAACTCTTCACTCGCTGCAGCTGTTTCCTCAGAGGTTGCCGAGGTTGTTTGAACAACTTCTGATATTTGAGTTAGCCCTTGATTCACCTGATCAACCCCTAGCGCCTGCTCATTCGAAGCTACTGCGATTTGGCTTACTAAGGTTGCAACCTTAGTAACACCTTCAACAATGTTATTTAATGCATCTGCCGTTTGATTAGCAATTTTAGTTCCATCTTGAACCTTTTTAATAGACCCTTCTATCATAGCTGTCGTTTCCTTAGCCGCATTAGCAGAACGAGCTGCTAGATTTCTTACTTCCTCTGCAACAACTGCAAAGCCTTTACCATGTTGCCCCGCTCTTGCGGCTTCAACAGCTGCATTAAGTGCAAGTATATTTGTTTGGAAGGCTATTTCATCAATAACCTTGATTATTTTAGAAATGTTACTTGAAGATTCATTAATCTCATCCATTGCTTTTAGCATTAAGTTCATTTGTTCATTACCATCTGTAGCATTGGTTTTAGCTGTTTCAGAAATATCATTAGCTAAATTAGCGTTTTGTGCATTTTGTCTTGTTTGTGAAGCAATTTCTTCTATAGAAGCAGTTAATTCCTCAATGGAACTTGCTTGCTCCGTAGCCCCTTGGGATAGGGACATACTCGATACTGACACTTGTCTTGATCCCGAAGCTACTTGCTCTGAAGCAGCACTTATATTGGACATTACCTCGTTAATGTTATCTGTCATTTTAATAAATGCACTACCAAGAACACCTACTTCATCTTTGGAATCAATCACTAAGTTGATGTCTAAATCACCATCTGCCATACGTTTTGCAGCATCAACCATTTTGTTGATTGGTTTTTTAATGATTCTCGTAATAAATAAACCTAATAACATCGAAATGATAACACCTGCTAATGAAATACCAATTAATAATGCTGTTACCCTTTTTATGGCTTCCTCTGCATCCATACTAGCTTGACGAGCTAGCTCTCCATTTATATCATTGACTATGAGTAACGACGTTTCTGCAGGTTTAAATGCTTCTGCAGAAATCCTATTACTTTCTCTAATATTCTGAAATAGCACTTCTTGATTAGCAGACTTGTTTACAACAGCCTCATCATATTTTCTAGCTATCGCCAAAACATTGTTTACTGTTGTTAACCACTCATTCCATAGCGGTACAAATTTGTTCCATTCTTCAGCCTCTTCACTACTTTGTGGTAATGGTTCATAGACTGCCCAATATTCTTCACTCCTTTTTATAGCATCCTCAATATATTGATATTCTACTTTTCTCTGCTCTGATGTCGTTTCAACATTTCCTAAATTCCTTAATCCAGCTCTTACCGCAGTTTGTGCTTCGCTCATTATTAGCAATGCATTGATACTAGGTAGTCTTACTTCCGCAACCTCATTCAAGTGCCTGTCAACAGTATTTATTCCACTATAACCAACAACTCCAATACTTCCTGCTATTAAAGCTACAATCAAAAATCCTAATATCAACTTAACACCAATTTTCATATTTAAGAACCATTTCATATACAACCCTCCTCATGATTAGTTATCTATTTTTGCTAACACTTCTACTTCTTCCTCGTCTATGAGTTTTTCGCAATCCAAAATTAATGTAACTTCACTACCTGTTTTTCCAATTCCTTTTATGTATTTCTTGCCCCCTTTATTAATATCTGGGGGGGGTACAATCTCCTGTTCTGGTATAGAAAGCACTTCTGCTACAGTATCAACAATCAAACCAATAGATATTTCTAGTATATCAACTACTACTATACAGGTTCTGTCATTGTAATCCATCGGGGGTTTGTTAAATCTCACCCTCACGTCCATGACGGGAATAATCTTACCACGCAGATTAATAATGCCTTTTATATATTTAGGAAGTTCCGGAACTTCAGTAATCGGTTGTATACCAACTATTTCAGTGACATACAGGATTTCAATACCATAAGATTCATTACCTAACGAGAACGTTAGGAATTTGCCTTTTTGGGTATCTTCCTCCTCTTCAAATAAATCCTGAACCATAGTAGTCTTCATGTTTCCATCTCCTTTAATTACGTATTTTTGGTTATCCATATCATTTTAAGTTGGTTAAACCTCCAATATCAAGGATTAAACTAATACTTCCATCTCCAAGAAGTGTACAACCACCTAAACCACCTATTACTTTTGTCTTTTTGATATATCCAGGTAATGCTTTAACAACGACCTGCTGTTGTCCAATGAGCTCATCCGCAAATAAACAACAAGCTTTATCATCTTGTTCAACCATTATTAAAATTCCTTCAGTAAACTCAGTTATTTTAGTAGCTACCTTATAATGCTGATGAAGCCTTAGGATAGGATAACACCGTCCTCTAACCATTATCATTTCATTTCCATCAGGATCTGAAATGACATCTCCTTCTTTAGGACGGAAGGATTCTTTTATTGTGATGATTGGAATCGTATACCTTGAGTTGCCCACCTTAATATTCATTCCATCTATAATTGCTAAGGTGAGTGGTATTTTCAACGTAATTGTAGTCCCCACCTCTTCTATACTATCTACTGATACAGAACCACCTACTGCCTCAATGTTTTTCGTTACGACGTCCATACCAACGCCTCTACCCGAGAATTCAGTTATGTTGTCTTTCGTAGAAAAGCCTGGTAATAAGATTAAGTTGTAAATTTCCTTTTCAGACATTTCACTTTCATTTTTTTCTAATATTCCATTTTCTCTTGCTTTACTTAGAATTCGTTCCTTCTTCAAGCCTTTCCCATCATCTTTTATAATTACAAGTACATCACTACCTGAATTCTTAGCCTCTAAGATGATTCTACCTACTTTTTCTTTGCCTTTTTTTACTCTCTCATCACTTTCTTCAATCCCATGGTCAATCGCATTTCTAATCAAATGCATTAATGGATCAGAGATATTCTCAATAATGTTTTTATCAACCTCTGTTTCTTCTCCAATAACATCTAGCTTTACCTCTTTGCCAAGCTTCTTACACATATCTCTCATAATACGTTGCATCTTAAGAAATGTTGTTGAAAGAGGTACCATTCTGATTGCCATTACCATATCTTGAAGCTCACTGGTAATTTTGTGTAATTGCCTTGCAGCCTTTTGGAAGTTTTCAAGCTCTAAATTTTCTACCTCTGGGTTCTGCGTTACCATAGCCTCTGCTATTACCATTTCCCCAACTAAATCCATTAATTTGTCTAATTTATCAACATTAACACTAATGATTGTTTGGTTACTAGAGCTAGACATTTCTTTAATTATTTGTTCCTTTTGAACTGTGAGCTCTATTTGTGGCACCTTGATTTCTTTTTTTTCTACTACAGGTTTGTTCGTCGTATTAAATTGTTGAAATTTGTCATTTTTTTCTAGCTGCACCAGATCTAAACTTTTCAGGAAAATCGTCTGCATAAAAAACTGATGCATTTCTTCGTAGCTAGCCTCTGTTGAAAAATATATTTCAAAACCATTTTCTCTAATCAATAATACACTATCATCATTTTCAGATATGTCTTCTGGAATATAGCAAATGTCATTTGCTATATCAATTAGACTGTGAATAACTGTATATGCTCTAATATTTTCCATTTGACAATCTTCTTTGAAAAATATGATTGCTCTAAACTTATTTCTTAGAGTATCGTCTATCTTTTTATCCGGTGCAATATAGTACTGTTGTTTCTTGGTAGATAAAGGCTTTACGATTTCAATCTCAGATGAATTTTCTGACTTAAGAATTAATAAAAACTCTCTAATTTTATCAATTAATTGTTGTGCTTCTCCATCTGGTATATCACCTGCTTTGATTTTTTCAAGCTCAATCTTAATAAAATCTACGCCTTCTAAAACCAAATCAGATAAAGTAGAATAGTCTACTGATTCAGGCTTTTGCTCTCTGAGATAATAGAATAAATCTTCGATAGAATGTGCAAGAGCTCCAATGTTGTTAAAGAGCATCATAGCTGAAGAACCTTTTATCGTATGCATGAATCGAAAAATTTCATTAATCGCATCTTTTGAATAAAAATTTGCTTTTTCACATGTGATAATGGCTTGTTCAAGCTGTTCAAGTAATTGAGATGTCTCAAATATATACATTTCTAACATTGGTTCATTAGAATATTTCTCCGACAATTTTCATACCACCTTTCGTACTTAACTTACTCTACATTCCTGCAATTTGTTTCAGTGTTTGAACCACATGATCTTCCTTAAACGGCTTTACTATAAACGTTTTAGCACCACTTATAATTGCTTCCTTTACCAAACATTCTTGACCCATTGCTGATACCATAACAACCTTTGCATTAGGATCTTGTTTCCTGATTGCTTTTAGTGCTTCAATTCCAGTCAAATTAGGCATTGTAATATCCATTGTTACAATGTCTGGTTTGCAAACTACATACTGTTTAATTGCTTCCACTCCATCCGCTGCTTCCCCAACAACCTCAAAACCATTACTTTCAAGCATCATTTTAATTGATAGACGCATAAAGGCCGCATCATCAACGATTAATACTGTTGCCATTTTCCCATCACTCCTTTGATTTTTTTAGTATCCTATTAATATAAAGCTTCTAAAATCATTTGTGTTGCTTGCAGACTATTTTTCTTAAGTGAAAACTCATAATTGTCAACTCTCCACCTTAAGCAAATACCTTGTAACGTTCCAAAGATTATATCAGCTAAAGTAACCTTATCTACATCTTTTTTTATGTCCCCGTTAAACTGTCCTTGTTCAATGATCTTAGTCAAAAACTCTAATCGATTATTTAAAATACTTTTCACTATTTCCTCTAGTTCTGGATTATATCTCATTTCATCCAGTGCCTGTGCTATAGATGTTATTGCGGGATAGTTTTGATAATAGGTTGTATATATATCCACAAAGTTGAGGATTGCCTCCTTTGATTCTAGCTTTTCAATTTTTGTTGAGCTAAAAATATCATCATCATATTTTGAAAAATATTCAAGGACGGCAATCATTAAATCTTTCTTTTTTGAAAAATGTTTAAATATAGCACCCTCTGATATGCCTTCTCTTCTTGCAACCTCTCTTGTGGATAAGGCTTGCACTCCATACTCATTCATAACATCTATTGTTGTTAATACTATACTTTCTCTTCTATGGATTACTCCTAATCCCATTTATACACCTCTAAACGTAAGTAACCATTTACTTACTTTTCTAAGTATTATAACGTTCAAAGTCGTTTAGTGTCAAATACTGTTTATTTATGTAATTTTAGATTTTATATCGATTTTTACATTATTTATACATGTTTTATTTATGTTTTTCCAGTGTTTTATTTATGTTCTTTGTGTGTTTTTTGTGTGTTCTCTCTTCTTTACTGCATATAAAAAAACCCTATAGGCCTTTATACCTATAGGGTTGGGTATGCTAACAGCGATTCGTTTTTTAGAATATCAGCAAAAACGATATGACCGTTTTGTGGTTAGAATTTACCAGTTTGTCATTTTTTAACGCCTTTCAATAAAAATCACGAATTGGTTTTACTAAAATAATACGCTTATATCTTTGATATTTTATCAATTAAATTCCATTATTATCTCCTTATCTTGCGTATGTATAATTATGCATTGTTACTTCCTACAACAACTGAATATTATTTTTGCTACATTCCTCTATCATTTCATCTGGCCAAATAGATGCTTGAACTTCACCAATATGTGCTTTTTGTAAAAAGTACATACATAGTCTAGATTGACCAATTCCACCGCCTATTGTGTATGGAAGCTCGCCTCGAAGTAACTCTTTGTGGAAAGGATACTGCAATCTTTCTTCACAATTAGCAATCTTCAACTGTTCAATAAGGGTAGTCTCGTCAACACGAATACCCATAGATGATAATTCTACAGCCCTATCTAATGTTGGGAACCAAAAAATGATATCACCATTTAAGTTCCAATCGTCATAATCAGGAGCTCTTCCATCATGTTTCTTTCCAGACTTAAGCGAACCTCCAATTTGCATTAAAAATACTGCTCCTTTATCTTTTGCAATCAAATCTTCTCTTTCTTTTGAAGAAAGCTCTGGATACTTATCTTCTAATTCCTGGGTAGTGATAAAGAAAATTTTCTCAGGTAATACTTTTTGGATACTTGGATAATGATTACAAACAAATTCTTCAGTATTTTTAAAAGCTTCGTAAATGCCTCCAACAATACCCTTTAATGTATCAATTGTCCGCGCTTCTTTCTTAATGATTTTTTCCCAATCCCATTGATCCACATAAATTGAGTGTAAGTTATCAGTATCTTCATCTCTACGAATAGCATTCATATCCGTATACAAGCCTTCTCCCGTTGTAAACTTATATCTTTTTAACGCCATTCTTTTCCATTTTGCTAAGGAATGTACAATCTCAACAACATCCCCATCAATCGTTTTGACATCAAAAGCTACTGGACGTTCTATACCATTTAAGTTATCATTCATCCCTGTTTCTGGTCTAACAAACAGTGGTGCAGATACTCTAGATAAGTTTAATTGTTTCGAGAGATCCCTTTCAAAAAAATCCTTAATAAGCTTAATCGCATTTTCTGTTTCTCTAATATTCAAGCTTGTTTGATAATTATCTGGAAGTATTAAATTGTCTAATTTCTGTATCATATCAATTAACCACCTTTTTAAAATATTATAATTCATTCTTCTTGTATCAATATTTTAACCAAAATTATTCATTTATGCAAGTGTTTAATTTAATCTTACATTTTCCACAATCCCACTACCCCTTAGTTGCAGCCAATACCACCTTTCGTAGTCTATCATCCCTTATTAATTGTTCAAAGGTCAAGCCATAACTAATCGCTATATCTTGTGCATAACTCTGACCCAAGGGCTCTCCTTCATATACCGCAAAAGATTGATGTACTTCCTCCGTTCCCGTAACTAAGCTCACACATTTTGTTTTATTTTCTCCTACATAATTCAAATCTATAATCATGCGTCCAAGTTCGTGAAGATGGGTATTGAAAATCGTAGTTACCCCAACTTCCTTTAGTGCTTTTACAGCCTCAAAAGCTACTGTTAAGCTCTCTAAGTGACTTGTTGCAGAAAAGGACTCGTTCATCAAAAGCAAACTATTTGGTGTCAGCTTTTTATAGATTTCCGAAAAACATTTACAATCATTACCAAACCTACCATGATGACATGTTGATTCCTCATGACTTGGAAAATGCATAAATATTCCATCAAGAATCCTGAGGGCAGCTTTTTTTGCAGGAACGAATAAACCTAGCTGTGCCAACCAAAATATTTGCCCAATTGCTTGCGTGAAAGTGGTTTTTCCACCTCTATTTGCTCCAGTTAAAATATATATATTTCCATCCTGATTAGCTGTAAATGAATTATAAATCATGTCACTTACAGTACTGTTTTTATCACCAATCATTTTATATGCCAAATTAATATTATAAGCTGAATCAATAATTGTTTTACCTTGTTCAAACATAAGTGGTTGACACAAATAATACCCATTTTGTTTGAGTACATCATACATTTCAATACCCAAATCATAAAATTCAAACTCTTCATTGAGACCAGCATGCATAGCCAGTAATCCTTCAATAAATTGATCACAAAAAGTAATTAGTTGATAAACTGCAGGTTCAAGCAACTTTTCAATGTTAGATAATGGATTATTCTTTGATGCTGTGTGGGGTAGAATTAACTCTTTAGGCATTGATGTGATTGCATTTGGATCATAATTAAATCTATAATTTGCTCTTCTTATCGTCCTTGTTAATTTTAGGGATTTCTCATGAAAGGATAACAACATTGCTGCTTCAGGACGGAGATTATCATCAAGATTAATCCCAATCTTAAGACTTGCTATATCTGAAGTCAATGCTTTCATATTTCTAACATCAGACTTAAAGCTTTTATATAGGTGATGGTAAACTCCTTTTTCTAATTCCTCTTTATAATGTATAAGCCCCATCGATTTGACTTTCATATTCATTAATGTCGCATGAATATCTTCAATCAAGTCCATTACTTGGCTTACACTATCTATTAAATATAGTAAGTTGTAAAGCGTAGGCTCCTTATCCTTGGTAAAGCATACTCTTCTATATATATTATGGCACTTATTAACAAAGCTCTTTATTGCGGCCAAAAGAGGCCTATTGTCAGCAAACTCTTCTAATATGCCTTGCCTATAATTAATATCCTCTATATTTATTGGTACTTCTTTTAAATAATGAAATAAAGCTTGTCCTTTACTTGAATCCAATTGAATCATCTCAGATATATTAAGGTCTTCAATGGTTTTTTCATCTAGATGGTAAGACCTTCTCTCTTTACTTAACCACAACAAACTGAAGATTTGATTTTCCATAGGTGTTCACCTCCTCTTTGCCTGTTAATTGCTCATATGTAATCCCATATTTATATGCCTCGTCTCTTGCATAGCTCATGCCTAGAGGTTCACCTATTTTTATTTTATAAGATAAGATATCTCTTTTATCCCCAATAAGAATGCTAATAATATGCGTATCATTATTAAAAATATCGTTATAGTTACAAGCCGTGGCTGCAAGTTCATGCAAATGAGTATTATAAACCATACGTAATCTTTTATATTTAGCAGCCATCACAGCTTCTTCAGCGATTTTCAAGCTTTCCAAATGGCTTGTCCCAGAAAAGGATTCATTTAGCAGCAGCAAGCTTTTATCACTAGACTGATGAAATATTGTACTGAACATTTCGCATTCCTTACCTAACCTTCCAAGGTCAACAGTTTCTTTTTCTTCAACTGAAAAATGAGTAAAAATATTATCAGCTAAGCTAATACTTGCTTGCTCAGCAGGTACAAGCAATCCTAATTGTGCAAATATTTGTATTTGACCTATTGCTTGTGTTATTGTTGTTTTGCCACCCATATTGGGACCTGTTAAAATAAATATTCTCGCTTCGTTATTCATTGTAATATCATTCAGAATGATCGATTTATTTGGAAGACTTTCCATTGTGTTCATCTTTTCAAATGCAGTATTCACATTATAAAAATTATTTAAATACATTGCTCTTTCATTTGCATTTAAGAGCTTTGGAACGCACTGGGGTAGGCCTAATCTTTTTAATTGATTTGACATTTCATAACTAGCTTGATAAAAGGTAAGTTCTTCCAAAAGTGTTATAAACGGCTTAATATCTACTTTTTGATACCTTTTAACAAATTGATTAAATACATCCTTATGTGATTTAAATGCATTCGCTAGTTCATCTAAAATATCCCAATCAACATTTTCAAGATTAAATAATGGCACATAGCTGTTCATGTCTAACCCTAGAAACTTTTCAGATACCCCTACGGATTCTGATATCATCCTAAATGCGAGTGGAAAACGATAACTATTGTCATTTATTTCAGTAACTCTTACTTCTTCAGGTCTCATATCAACTGACATATTAATAGAAACCTCCACACTCTTTATTTTACTTAAGATATATCTTACTTCATTCAAATCTCTCTTCATATCCTTAAAGCTATTCATTGATGTCTTAGTAATTACAGCTTCTTTAAGTTCACTTAAGCCTTCTGACTTAATTTCATAATGAAGTAATGTTTTATGAAGCGCTTCCAAACTTAAAATGATAGCTTCAACAATAATTACTAGATTCACCAAACAGAATAAATTGGTTTCTTCTTTTCCTTGATTTAAGTGACCCTTTAATTGAATAATTCCACTTAATCCTTCCATTAAATTTGATAATAGTTCAGGAGAATTCATAAAATCCTTTAAAACCTCTTGACGATAATAAATGGTTTTCTGATCTAGACAAAGCTCATTAATAATAAGGTCATTGCTACCTATAATTGACATTAGACTTCGATAAATCGTATTTAGTCCTAAATCGATAATAACTCTAGCATCGATTTTTTGTTTCATAGAATCTTCTAGCCATATCAAGCTATTAAATACCATAATCAACCCCCCTAGTATGAACTGCAGTTAAATAATATACATATACTTTACCACTTTTTATCTGTTATTACTATATATTTATTCTATTTTATATGAATATTATTTAATTTATATTTTGATATCAAATGTTGTCGAAAATAAAGAACTGAACAAAAAAAACCTCTAATCTTAGATTTTCTTCTACGATAAGAGGTTTTTATGGTTACTCTATGTTCCTAAATATGCCTTTTTCACTTCTTCATTATTTAATAATTCTAATCCCTTGCCCTGCATAAATACTTGCCCAGTCTCAAGAACATATGCATAGTCAGAAATTTCAAGAGATGCCTTTGCATTTTGTTCTATTAATAGTATCGTTACACCTTCTTGATTAATCTTTTTAATGATTTCAAAAATATTTTTCACAATTAATGGCGCGAGCCCTAGGGAAGGTTCATCCATCATTAACAACTTCGGTTTTGTCATCAACGCTCGTCCTACAGCTAACATTTGTTGCTCGCCACCTGACATAGTACCAGCCTTTTGCTGTTGTCTATTTTTTAGTATTGGAAAAAGATCAAAAACCCATTTCATATCTTCATCGATACTTTCTTGATTCTTTCTTAAGTAAGCACCTAGCACCAAGTTTTCCTTTACTGTCAAATTCGTGAATACTCTTCTGCCTTCAGGTACTAAAACTAGATTAGACTTCACAATTTCTTTCGTTGCTTTACCTGTTATATCTTGATCTTGGTAAATAATTTTTCCGTCAGAAGGCTTTTCAAGTCCCATAACAGCTCTTAAAGTTGTACTCTTACCTGCACCATTTGCACCTATAAGGCTAATGATTTTTCCTTCTTCTACATTAAGCGATATCCCTCTTAAAGCATGTATACCACCATAATGAACATTTAAATTTTCTACTCTTAGCAACTAGTCCACCCCCAAATAAGCTTCTATAACTTTTGGATCATTTTGTATTTCACTTGGAATACCTTTTGCAATGGTTACGCCGTAATCAAGAACATAAATTCTTTCACATACACCCATTACCACCTGCATGTGATGTTCTATCATTAAGATCGCTATATTGAACTTATCTCTGATATGTCTAATAAGGCCCATTAACTCCATAGATTCCTGGGGGTTCATACCAGCTGCTGGTTCGTCAAGTAGTAATATTTTTGGATCTGTTGCAAGTGCCCTAGCAATTTCCAGTCTTCTTTGCTTACCATAAGGTAGGTTCGAAGACTTTTCATCCTTCAAATCTTCAAGTCCAAGCTCCGCAAGTAAGCTTAAAGATTTTTCATAAATATGTTTCTCTTCTCTTCTATACCTTGGTGTTCTGAAAACCGAATCAAATAAATTAGATTTTAATCTCAAATGATTTGCAATAACTACATTCTCAAGCACTGTCAATTCCTTAAATAATCTAATGTTTTGAAAGGTCCTAGAAACACCATAATGCGCTATTTCATGAGCTTTAAGACCCGTAATTTTTTTTTCATTATAGAATACATCACCCGTTGTCGGTTTATAAACACCAGTAATCATATTAAAGGCAGTTGTTTTGCCAGCGCCATTTGGACCTATTAATCCAATTATTTCATTATTATCTATTGATATACTCAACTCAGATACTGCAGTTAATCCACTAAATTGCATCGTCATATTTTCTGTTCTTAGTAACGCCATCTGCTTCACATCCTTTAAACTGATTTCTTTCTGCTCTTAAGAAATTTCTTTTTTATAAAATAATCCCAGTTAAATTCATTTCTTCCCATCAATCCTTTTGGATAAAACAGGATAACCCCCATTAGCATCAGGGAGAATATAACCATTCTCATCCCTGGTATTCCGGGAATCTGAATTGCTCCAAGTGAAATAGGCTTTTCAATAAACCGTAATACCTCCATTAGAATCGTAACTGTACTTGCAGCGATAATGGTACCAGTAATGCTACCAATGCCACCAAGAACAACGATTAATACAATATTGAATGTTAAAATAAACGTAAATACTTTTGGCTCTATAGATCCAATTTGATGTCCTAATAAACCTCCACCAATACCAGCAAAAAAAGCGCCAATTACAAAGGACATAATTTTGTGCTTAAACAAATTAATTCCCATAGCTTCTGCAGCAATTTCATCCTCTCTAATTGCCTTAAAAGCTTTACCGTACATACCCTTAATAAGCCATACCATAAAAAATATTGTTGCAATCGCAATCCCCCAGCTCCAAAATACGTTTGTGTATCTTGTGATTTTGGTAAGTCCAAGAGAACCATTTGTTATAGTCTGTGCATTCATTATAATGACTCTAATTATTTCACTAAAGCCAAGCGTAGCTATAGCTAAGTAATCATCATTTAGACGTAAGACAGGTGCCCCTATCAAGAACGCAATTATGCCAGCACAAATGCCACCTATTAAGAGCGCAATAGGAAATGGTGCATGAAGCATCTTAATAAATGGATTTATAGGTTCTGCATAAAAAACTGCACCTTTTAATGCTGGACTCATCGTTAGCAATGCAGATACATAAGCACCAACTGCCATAAATCCTGCATGACCTAATGAAAATAAGCCTGTAAATCCATTTATTAAATTCATAGATAATCCAAGTATGACATAAATCCCACATAAAGAGAATATTTTCAACTTGTAAGGATCTAAAGTAAAATTAGCTATTACAATTGCAGCAATCGTAACAATTAAAAGAATTATTGTTAAAAATTTTTTTCTATCTCTCATAGTTACACCTTCTCCGCAATATTTTTGCCCATAATACCAGTTGGTTTTATTAATAAAATAACAATTAATAGAACAAATGCAAATGCATCCCTATAACCTGTAAGTGAAGGAAACGTTGCAACCAACATGATCTCAATGATACCAAGTAAAAATCCACCTATTACTGCACCTTTAATATTCCCAATACCGCCAATAACCGCAGCAATAAAGCATTTTAATCCTGGCATAACTCCCATTAGCGGTAGTAAGCTTGGATATTTTAGTCCCCACATAATACCACCAATAGCTGCTAATCCAGAGCCAAGTGCAAAGGTAATTGTGATTACCCAATTTACATCAATACCCATTAGCCTAGCTGCCTCATAATCCTTTGATACGGCTCTCATTGCCATGCCTGTTTTAGTCTTATCAACTATATAAAGCAAAAGCGCTAAAACAATCATCGTAATAATAGGCGTAATAAAGATAATTCTTACAACTGAAACATTTCCCAACTGAATTACTGTATTAAATAAATCTGGTACAGGGAGTGTTTTTGGTCTCCCTCCAAAAATAACAATCGCTAAATTCTCAATTAGAAAAGAAGCCCCAATAGCTGAAATCATAACAGACATACGAGGCGAATTTCTAAGTGGCTTATATGCTGCTCTTTCAACCAATAAACCAAATGCTATCGTTAAAATGATGGCAAGCAAAAAAGCTGCACCCCAAGGTAAATGAAAGCTTGTCATCGCATAAAAAGCCATATATGTTCCAAACATAAAGATGTCACCATGCGCAAAGTTTATCAATCTGAGAATACCATATACCATCGTATATCCAATTGCTATAAGAGCATATAAGCTTCCAAGGGAAATTGCATTAGCTAATTGTTGAAAAAATAATGTTGTATCCATAAGCTTCTCCCTTAATTCATATTTTTTCCTTATCAAGAACAAAGCGCTTGTCAGCGCATTACATAACATTTATGCATATCTAATGCTTTGTTCTATGCTTCGTGGAAAGTAGAACTTTCCTACTGGATTAAAAATCAATGCATAGGGAAAACCCCATGCATTGATTAAAAATATTTACTTGATTGGATCTATAGTAGCCATGTACTTGAATACGCCATTTTCAACTTTCTTAATAACCGCACTCTTAATTGCATCTCCATTAGCATCTAAGGAAATCATACCTGCTGCACCTTCAAAATCTGTTGTTTGTGCAAGCGCCTTTTGAATTTCAACTGGATCAGTAGAACCAGAACGTTCAATTGCATCTAAAATAACTAAATATGCATCATAACCTAGTGCTGTTACAGAAGCAGGTTCTTTGTTATATTTATCTCTATAAGCCTTTAAGAAGGTTTCTGATTCTTTTGTAATTGGTACATCACTAGTAAAGAACGTTGAGAAAGCTGCGCCTTCAACTGCTGCTCCACCAATTTCTAAGAACTCAGGTGCTTCCCATGTATCACCACCAATGATTGGTGTTGTGATACCTAATTCTCTTGCTTGTTTAATAAGTAACGCTGATTCAGTATAGTTTCCTGGTGCAAAAATAACATCAGCATTTAACTTCTTAATATTACTTAATTGTGCAGAAAAATCTTGATCGCCAGTGTTGTAGCTAGCAGTACCTAAAATTGCATCTTTATCGCCAGTCAAGCCAATAAAGGATTCATTGAAATAATTAACTAAGCCTACAGAATAGTCACTAGAAATTTCTTGAATAATAGCTGCTTTTGTTGCTCCCAAGTTTTCAAATGCATACTTAGCCATAACAGTACCTTGGAATGAATCAATAAAGCAAACACGTTGATAATATTCATTATCAAGAGTTACTAAAGGATTTGTACAAGAAGCACCTACCGTAGGAATTTTAGCATCTTGAATAATAGGACCAGCTGCCATTGACAATCCAGAGCCCCAGCTACCAATAATAGCCGTAACTTTTTCTTGATCAACAAGCATTGATGCAGCGTTAGCCGCTTCTACCTTATCTGATTTGTTATCAGCAAGTACTAATACAACCTTCATTCCATTTACTTCAGGATAAAGTTCATTAGCTAATTGAATACCTTCTACTTCCATTGCTCCACCAGCTGCGTTAGCACCTGTCATTGGTTCAAATACACCAATTTTAATTTCTTTTGCTGCATCTGTCTCAGCAGGAGTTGTACCATCTTCTGTCTTAGTACCTGCACAAGCAACGCTTAATAGCATCACTGCCAACATTAATAATGATAAAATCTTTTTCATGTTCTTTCCTCCTAGAATTAGTTGTTTTGTTTTGTAGTAGTAATCCTTTTTCCCTCCAGATTGCAAACACTACTGTACCACTTTATACAAGAAAAGTCTGCAAGAAACAGGTTCTTAGCATGCGTTTCTCGTAGAGTAGGAAATATAATATGGCTCAACTTTCCTACTCTATAAAAAAAATGTGCCCTATTATTATTCGTTAGCAATGGCTAATTAATAACACACTTAAGACAATTCTCTTCTAATTAATAATAATAATGATATTGTATTAATTTGTCAATCACGTACTTTACCTTGCTAAATCATTTGAATGGTTCAATAATTTTAACTTGCAAATACTTACCAAATACTCGAAAAAATAACAAACACAAGTTATTTACTCCATATACCGAACCAACTCTTTGTGTCTATTTCATCTTACTAGTTGAATTCCTGCACAATCATCTATTGATTTAATCTTTCTTTTTCTCATAAATCTATGCTATGATAGGACTAATCGTACTAAAGGAGGCATACATATGTCACATATTGTTGCAAAATCTGCCTATAAATCCCTAGAAGAGCGAATTAACCGTTTGCCTCTTGGAGCGCCACCATCTCAAACGCTCTATCAAATTCTTGGATTATTATTTTCAGAAAAAGAAGCCAGTTTAGTAGCTCAATTGCCCATCAAACCTTTTACAATCAAAAAAGCCTCTCAGATATGGAATGTCCCCTATGGAGAAGCTCTTATTATTCTTGATAAATTAGCTGGCCGTTGTATTTTATTAGATATGGAAGTAGATGGAGATAAAAAATATCTCTTGCCACCTCCAATGGCTGGATTTTTAGAATTTTCATTAATGAGAGTGCGTAATGACATAGATCAAAAGCTATTGTCTGAGTTATTTTATCAATATCTTAACGTTGAAGAAGACTTCGTAAAGGATTTGTTTTTTGGAACAGAGACAAAACTAGGCCGTGCGTTTGTCAATGAAAGTGTCCTTTCAACTGAACAGACGGTTCAAATTCTTGATTTTGAAAAAGCCTCTCATGTTATTGCAACCGCTTCACATATTGGTATTAGCATGTGTTATTGCAGACACAAAGCAGCTCATTTGGGTGAAAATTGTGATGCACCCATGGATATTTGTATGACTTTCAATGGAACTGCTGACTCGTTAATTCGTCATAGTTATGCCAAAAAGGTTGAAGCTTCAGAATGCCTTGAACTTCTTCATAAGGCTTATGAAAGTAATTTAGTTCAATGTGGAGAAAATTCTAGAAATCATGTTGCTTTTATATGCAATTGCTGTGGTTGCTGTTGTGAAGCCTTGATAGCTGCAAAAAAATTCGGTAATCTTCACCCTGTAGAAACAACAAACTATTTGCCAAAAATCATTGCGGAAGCATGTATCAACTGTGGAAAGTGTGAAAGGATATGTCCTATTGAAGCCATTTCCCAAAATGATAGTGGTGATAAGCCCCTAATCAATAATGATATTTGCCTAGGTTGTGGTCTCTGTGTAAGATCTTGTCCGAAAAAAGCCATGTTTTTAGAAACAAGAGAAAAAAAGATCATTACGCCCGCTAATTCTGTTCATAGAATTGTTGTTCAAGCGATTGAAAAAGGGATGCTCCAAGAGCTAATCTTTGATAACAAGGCCCTTTTTAGTCACAGAGCAATGGCCGCCATTTTAGCAGCCATATTAAAGCTTTCTCCAGTCCAAAAAATAATGGCAAGTCAGCAAATGAAATCTGTGTATTTAGATAAATTATTAAATAAGTAAACCACCTATGTTTTGTTATGCAAATGTATATAACTAAAATATAACGCCCCGATGAAGGACGTTATATTTTATTGCAAAGTCAATTTTTGTTGATTTATTTATCGATACAACATTTTTTATACTTCTTTCCACTTCCACAAGGACATGGATCATTTCTGCTTATCTTATTATCATTTTTAACTATACGTGATTCATTATATTCTTTCTTAATTTCTTTTCTTTTTTCTACTGAAAATATTTGATCCCATTGTGGCAAATTAAATAACCAATCTGCTTTGGCAGACAACATATTGAAATAAAGCTTTTCTAAATCAATGGAAAGTGTAATTATGCTTTTTTCTGTTAAGCTCTCAATGTCTAAGGCATTTTTGAGGCTTGTGTTAATTCCATCTAAAAACCCAACAAAAACCACTTTATCCATATTAAACCTTTTTGCAAGTTCTGGTATAGTTCCTTCTATTGTTTCTTCTACGTTTTCTAGAATAACCTCATAGTTCTTTTGTTCTTTTGGAAAATAGGAATCCCAAAACTTTTTATCCTCTTCTTCTGTACGTGCTGCTTGGGCTAAATCTAGCCATTTTTTGTATAAAGACATATTTATATTCCTTTCTTAAACTATTAAGATGATGGTATTACCCTGATTTCAAAATTTATTATACCATAACGGGTCACAATTGTCATAATCTCTTGTCAAATAGTCTATTAATCTCAAGTTAACTCAAAAATTATTTAAGAATGCACTTTGACAATTAAGCCATTTTATGTTACGTTTAAAAAAATAACTGTGGGAGGTGTTTTTATGTTTTTTGGACGTGGCAATCTTGCTGTAGAGTTAGACAAAAAGTGTTTTAATGTTGATGATTTGATTGAAGAAGTTATTAAAAAAATGGATATAGATCAAAAAAAATGTATTGTTGTATCAAAATCATCCGTACCTATGATCAATGTTGACGGCATTGACTATTGGGTTATAATTAGAAGTGTTTTTGGTGCCTTTATCGGTACGCAAACAGCCGTATTGAAAAAAGTAAAGTCCCCAAAATAGTCAGAACATAGAAAATCCCAGTAACACTAGTGTTCCTACGAACATCATGATTTACTGGGATTTTTATATCACACATATCAAATCTTTCCTTACATAGCCTTTCGGCTAACACCCTAGCTTAAATCTTGATCCACTTTTTCAATGTATCTATCATCTTTGAGACCTCAAAGGGCTTAGTAATGTAGTCATTCATTCCCGCTTCACTTACTTTTTCTTTGATGCCTTTTATTGCATGTGCGGACATTGCTATGATTGGAAGATCTTTTGAGGAATCTAAAGCTCTTATTCTTCTAGATGCTTCATAGCCGTCCATAATAGGCATCTGCAAATCCATTAGCACTAGATCATACTTTTCAATTAAAATCATATCCACTGCCTTACTACCGTTGTCTGCAATATGAATGACAATATTATACTCTTCTAAAATTGCCGTTACTAATTCTTGATTAATTTCATTGTCATCTACAAGTAATATCTTTGCGTTGCTTAACGTATTGTAGCTTTCCATTCTAAATTCTTCATAAGTATTGACTTCTCTATCTACGCTTTCGGCAAAAATATGTGTTAATTTTTTATATAGCTGCGCTTTACCCATTGGATAATAGAATATGCCATGAATGACTTTGTCATTTTCCAGTAACTCAATATCATCATATCCTCTATAATGACTTGCTAACATAATAAGTGGTGTTGATGGTCCTAGCGCGGTTTTTATTTGTTTTGCTACTTGTTTGACCTCAACTGTTAAAAGTTTACAACTAATAAGTACTAAATGAAAGTCTTCTTCCCTTAATATTTGAATTGCATCAACTATACTTTTCACTAACTTAACCGTGACATCAAATTGTTCAAGTTCCTTTTTCAAAATGGAGGACTTAAATCTATTATCACTAATGAGAAGTACCTTTAAAAACATCAATTTTGAATAAGCATTTTTATCCGCCTTTAATTTATTACTCCATTCAAAACCTGCCGTAAACTCAAACTGGGTGCCTTGTCCCAACTCACTCTTAACTTGAATGGTTCCCCCCATAAGTTCTATTAAACTCTTCGAAATTGATAGCCCAAGTCCTGTGCCACCGTATTTACGAGTAGTTGACATATCACCTTGCGAAAACGATTCAAAAAGCTTTGTTTGCTGCTCTTGGCTCATACCGATTCCTGTATCCTCTATTATAAACTTCAATTGTATATGCTTCTCACTTATACTTTCCGCTTCAAGAATAATTGCAATTTCACCTTGCTCAGTAAATTTAATTGAATTGTTTATAAGATTAAGAAGCACTTGATTGAGTCTAAATGCATCCCCTCTTAAAAATTTAGGAATACTGGGATCAATAGAATAAAAGAGCTTTAACTTCTTCTCCTGTAAATTAAAACTTACAATATGAGAAATATTATTTAAAACCTCATACAAATCAAATACATCGTATTCAAGTGCAATTTTATTTGCTTCAATCTTGGAAAAATCAAGAACATTGTTGACAAGACCTAAGAGATTCTTAGCAGACAAAATAGTCTTTTCCACATAATCTCTTTGAGTATCAGTCAGCTGTGTTTTTTGTATTAAATAACTAAACCCAATAATCGCATTGATTGGTGTTCGTATTTCGTGGCTCATATTCGCAAGAAACGTACTTTTCGCTTCACTTGCCGCTTCTGCCTGTGCTTTTGCATCTTCTATTCGTTTTCTTTCTGTGATATCTTGAGCTATACCCGTTATTAAAATAGGGGAATCTTCCTCATCATAAATAACATCTCCTACTTTAGTCCAAATATAGTGAATGGATTCATCTGGCCATATAATTCTATATAAAATGGGTTCTTTTTCTACAAAAGAAATCATATTAATGGGTGGGAGAAGATTTAAATCCTCTGGATGTAAGGCTTTCTTAATAAAATCTTCCAATTCACCTACAAAACCATCCCTACTAATGCCAAAGATATTATACATCCCTTCCGAAAACACTATTTTATTAGCCGATAAATCCCACATCCAATTCCCAATATGCGCTACTTTCTGAGCTTTCTTTAAACTTTCTTCAGATAGTCTATATTTCTCTTCGCTTTTTCTGAGCTCTTCTTCATCTTTTTTTTCCTTAGTAATATCTATTCCGACGCCTGTGAAATATTTTTTTCCCTCATTTATCAAAAGAACTCCGTTAACTTTTATATGTAATTTCTTGCCACCCTTCATTATTAGGTGTGCTTCCACTTCACCATAGCCCGTTTTAAAAACCTCAGCAACTCCTGCCGCTATTCTTATGGCATCATCCCCTTCATACCAATCCGCAAGGGTCATTTTTGATAGCTCTTCAGCTGAATAGCCTGTCATTTCTTCATGCTTTTTATTCCATCTTATTAGTCTTCCTTCTTCATCATAAACATAAAGAAAACCTGGTATACCTTCAAACAAAGCTTCTGTAAAGATCTTTTCTTGCGTAAGAATCTCTTCAACCTTAATTCTCTCAGAAATTTCTTCTTCAAGTGAAGTGTTCATTTCCTGTAATTGAGAAGTTCTTTCGATAACTTTGTTCTCTAACTCCTTATTTAATTGTTTGATCTCTTCTTCAACTCTTTGACGTTCTGCAATTTCTTTTTCTAGTATTGCATTTGTTTCTTCAAGCTCTGCGTTAATCTCTTCTAATTCTGCGTTCGCTTCTTCTGCTCGTGCATTGGCAATTTCTAATTGCGTATTGGACTCTTCTAACTGTGCATTCACTTCTTCTAATTGTATATTCGATTCTTCTAACTGTACATTCGTATCTTTTAGCTGCGTTGTTCTTAGCTGTACATTTAATTCTAATTCTTCATTTAAACGATTTATTTTCTTCTCGTTTATATTTTTTTCATTGATTTCATTTGTTAAAAAAACATTCTTTATTGCATACTTTGATAACTTCTTTGCATTAAAAAACAAAAAATCACATATACCTTCAAACTGCTGAACTGGCATACGTTTTATCTTGCGTAATTCCTTCAGATACAAGTCCCGATCTACTCCGATCAAGTCAGCATACGGTAACAACTCTTCGATTTCGAACTTTTCATCTAGAACTTGACCAATTAACCAATTTGCAACATGCTTACCATCAAAGATAATGCTTGCTCCCCCATCTAAGAGCCCTCCACTCAAACATTTTTGCATGCGTGGTCCATCAAATTTAGGACTTCCTATTATTGAATCGGATAAAAGGCAATTTTTTAAACCAATGTCTGTTTTCCTTACAATATCACTGCAAAATGTTGAAAAGCCACTTGGTTGAGTTATCGGCGTTCCATCAGGTTCTGTTATTATACATGCTACTCCAGTAGCCACAGAAAATAAATCTTGAAGCTTTTGTATTTCATCTAAATCAAAAATCTCTGAAAACTTATACTGGGGCGCAGAACTTTTATGTTCATAAGAACTTGTTTCTCGCATGATTTTGCACCTGACCTTTTTATATAGTACTATTTTTGATTGAAGAGTCGTTCTGATTTTTAGAACTAACCATCTGTTCATATATCTATCTCTATTCTAGTAAATAATACCTACTTACACAAGATAATTTTACAAAATAATTCATATTTCTTACTCTACTTCTCTAACCTCCAGAATAGACTTATCGTATTGGTATAAAGACCACAATATCAATCTATAAATTATCGTAAGGACAACGAATTGATTTTAGGATATAATGAGATAAAAGAATGAATATAAGGATAGGGGCTTTTAAAAATGAATTTTTTCAAGAATTACTCAGGTTTACCAAAAACTGTTTATGTATTATTTATTGCACAAGTTATTAATCGATTTGGGGATTTTGTCATGCCCTTTCTTACCTTGTTTTTAACAAGGCATTTAGGTATGAGTAATAAATCAGCTGGTGCCGCGGTTATGTTGACCATTCTAGCCTCTATACCAGGAGCATTTGCAGGCGGAAAGATAGCCGATCATTATGGCCGCAAAAAAACACATATGATTTTTCAAGGATTAGCAGGTGTTGCTATATTTCTATGTACGTTCACAAGGAGTCCTTGGGTTATTATTCTTCTACTAGCCATTTCTGCATTTTTCAATGGAGGTGTCAGGCCAATTATGACAGCCATTATGACTGATGTTTTGGAACCTGATCAAAGAAAACTGGGTTTTTCATTGACTTATTTAGGTATCAATATTGGCGTTGCACTTGGTCCACTAGTTGCTGGCTTCTTATTTAATGAATACTTATATATGATTTTTATTGGGGATGCGATTACGACAGTTATAGCCGTTACTTTGGTCGGCTTCTACATAAAAGAGACATTACCTAGTCATTTAGCTACTGAATCTGATCTAGATCGGGTGATTGAAAATGCACCATTAGAAGAGGTTGAATCTGGAACTATTATCTCGGTTTTAGCAAGAAGACCTCAAGTAGTATTATTTTTAGTGTTTAATACTTTTTATAGTGCCACTTATACTCAACTCTTATTTTCCTTACCCATAATGATGAATCATGTTTTTGGTGATAGCGGGCCTACTTTTTTCGGAACCTTGATGACCATCAATGCCATCACAGTGTTAGCTTTTACTATGATTATTGCACATTTCACACATAAATGGCGCCCGATTACGGGAGTTGTACTAGGAGGCATTGCTTACTTCATTGGATTTGGTATGATCAGCTTTTCTCGAATCTTGCCACTCTTTTGGATATCTACATTTATTTGGACAATTGGTGAAATTTTGGTTGTCACTAACTTTGGTGTATATATATCCAACAACACCCCTCAAAATTTTAGAGCTAGAATTAGTGCAGTTACAAGCTTAAGCTGGGCAATCGGTTCTATGTTAGGTACCTATTGTATCGGAATCTATATGGATGCGACAAGCGTGGAAGCTGTATGGCCATTCGTTTCTGTAATTGTAATGATAGGCGTCTTGGGCATGATGGGAATTCGTTGGTATGACAGTAGACCCACGAAAGAACACTCTAGGATTGCCACAATATATTGTGATGAAATCGAAGAATGATCTTCATCATACCTACACCAATATTTTTTTGCTACTGAATTCGTATAAAACAAAAAAGTCTGGCAACAGACTTTTTTAATTAGCAAAACTATTCAATGCATAAAATACAACGCTATTACTAACTCCATATATCAGCTTCTTTACTTTTTGAGCGATTAATTTTAGAAAAATCCACTTTAGAAAAGACAAAAGTTGATAATAGTAAAAATACAAGACCAAAAACCATTACAATCGCCATACTGATTGGTGGCGTAATTACAAAATTTCCTATTTTAAAAGCAAGCTGTTCTGCAATCAACTGCTCAGTTGTTAAAGACGTCTTTTCTAGTATGATGGTTCTAAAAAATGCTGTTGTATAGGTCATTGGATTAAAATAAGCAACATATTGCAATGATTTTGGCAACAATGAAAGCGGAATATATGCCCCACAAAGAAATGTCAATGGCATTGATATAGCCGTAATGACAATCTGAAATGTTTGTGAATTCTTAACCAGAGCCGCTAAAAACAATCCTAACCCCGAAAATACGAGTCCAACAACAATCATCACTCCGATTACCGCAAATGGTGTAATCAAAGATGTAAATCTAAGACCTATAAAATAACCAATGATTAAAATAATGATGCCTTGTAAGGTTGCGATTGTTGCTGCTGATAATAGCTGACCTGCAGCAATCTGGATTCGTTTCACGGGACTAACCAACACTTCCTTCATAAATCCCGAAACAATATCTTCAATCGTACTAGTCGCAATGGTAAGTGAGGTTTGGAAGACCGTTGTGATCACAATACCTGCAAGCATATAGTTTACCGGATTGGTAATATTGTCATTTTTAAATATAGCACTAAACACATATAAAAAGAAGAACGGCATAATAATCGTAAAAACAAGTTGAACACGATTACGTGCGAAAATTTTAATATTTCTAAACCATAACGCTATTATAATATTCATAAATCTATCACTTCCTTATGTCTTTTCCGGTAATTTCTAAGAATACATCATTCAATGTTCCTTTTTTAACTTCCAAATTGGTAATCGCAGATTTCTGCTCACTTAATATCTGCATCAATTTTGGTAAATTATCAACTTCAATCGAATAATAACCGGTTTTTTTCTTGTAAATGAATCCTGCCTTATCCAGTAGCGTCTCTAGACCTTGCTCGTCACTGGTTGAAATATTTGCTTTATCCTTTGTATATTGTTGTTTCAAACGATACGGAGTATCCATCGCAACAATTTTACCCGCATCCATAATAGCAACTTTGCTGCAAATTTCGGCTTCATCCATGTAATGTGTTGTTAGGAAAATAGTAATATTCTTTTCCTTTTGCAACTTCACAATATAATCCCACATATGTGCCCTTGTTTGAGGGTCAAGACCAGTGGTTGGCTCATCTAAGAACAAAACTTTTGGGTAGTGCAGTAGAGATCTGGCAATTTCCACGCGACGTTTCATCCCGCCTGACAAACTGCTTACCATTGCTTTTTTCCAATCCAGTAAATCTACTAAATTTAAAACAAATTGGATACGCTCTCCTGCTTCACTTTTTGGGATACCATAAAAATGACAATGCATAATTAAATTTTCTACAACGGTCATTTTATTATCAAGTGTCGGTTCCTGAAAAACAACTCCAATAACACTTCTAACGGCATCCTTTTCATGGGAAACGTCTTTTCCGTCAATCATTAAGGTTCCTGAGGTCTTATCGAATATGGTGCACAATGTATTGATGGTTGTGCTTTTACCCGCTCCATTTGGCCCTAAAAACGCAAAAATGCTTCCTTCTTCTACTTCAAATGAAACATTGTCAACTGCTGTAAATTTATTGTATTTCTTTACAAAATTCCGTACTTCTATTATATTTCTCATTGTATCATCCTATCTTTTTTTAGCTTTTGCGTCGCCACTTTGTCATATACTCCAATTGGTCGACTTTTTTGTATATTGAATTATATCAAGTATTTGTCTGTAAGACAACTTTGTTTCATACTATTTATATTTTACCTTAAGCACATCGCCAACGCTTACAATATAAATATTTAGTTCATCCGTTAATTTTCTAAGGCTTCTAATCTTATTTATAAACTTAATATTGTTCTTACTAACTGCTATTTCAATTATTTCTACTATATCTTTTTTCTGATTAGAATTCAGACTAAGATTATTATTTAAACACTCTCTGTTAATATAGACTAAAGTTGTCCATATCTGGTCCTCTGATATTTTATTGATATCCATTAAAACCCGTGTATAATCATTTCTTCTATGATTTTCAGGGTATGCCGCCTTAAAGAATTCAATAAAGTCATTGATTTGCTTTGGATCCTTTTCTTTGACATATTTTCCAAGTTGTGCTTTTAGACTATTCTTTAAAAACATCATTGTATTTGGTTTTATACAATCCTTTAATCCCTCTATATGTTCATAAATATAATTATACGTATCTTTAAGCTGCTCCTGGGTTAAATTTTCCTTTTTTAGCAGCCTTACTATATCAATATATTCTACAATGTGCTTCTTGCAGTTCATTTCCTTACCGTTAAGCTTCTCCCAAATTTCAGCTGCAGTTAATTGTGTAAATAGGTTGTTGTTTTCTAATTCTTCTTTGTCCATCTATACTCCTTTAGTTCTCAATCCTCATATTGTACCACAAATTCCATCATTTCTTCCTATAATTTATTTATACTAAATAAGACGGTTCCTATAACCTTTACATTATTTTGATTTAATTTTGTTCAGCCATCCGTTTAATGTATTGATCATTTTTAAAACCTCAAACGGCTTACTAATATAATCATTCATACCAGCCTCATATACTTTTTCTTTAATCCCTATCAATGCGTGTGCAGACATTGCTATGATTGGTATTTCCTTATAGTCGTCTAAAGATCTGATTTTTCTTGCAGCTTCATATCCATCCATAACTGGCATCTGCAAATCCATTAGAATAAGGTCATATTTCTCCTTTTTAACCATCTCCAAAGCCATACTACCATTATCAGCGATGTTAATGTTGATCCCATTCTCTTCTAATATAGCCCTAGCTAACTCCTGATTAATCTCATTATCTTCGACAAGTAATACTTTTGCATTATGAAACTTACTTTGATCTTGCAATTTAAAAGTTTCGTTAGAAATTAAATTCTTCTCTAAATGCTTATCAAAAATATGGGCCAATTTTTTGTAAAATTGTAGCTGACCCATAGGATAATAAAAAATACCATTGACACAATCATCGTATTCTATTGTCTCAAGTTCATACTCTCTATAGGCACTTAATATCATTAAGAATGACTGAGTACCTAGCGCATCCTGTACTTTTGAAATTTTTTGTATAAATTTGTCTTTCAATAACTGCCAATCAATAAGCACTAAATGGTAGTCCTTTTTTTCATGTAAAGCATGAATCGCATCAGATATACTTTCAACCTGCTTATGTTTTATATCAAATTGATTCAGTTCCTTCATAATAATCGATGTCATATCACTTTTCCCACCTACTAATAGTACTTTAAGAAACTCAAGATTTGCGTAGGTATGGTCTTTAACTTTCGCCTCATAATCTCTTTCAAATTGAGCAGTAAAAACAAATCGGCTACCTTGCCCTAATTTGCTTTCTACATAAATGGTACCTCCCATTAGTTCAATCAAACTTTTAGAGATTGAAAGTCCAAGACCCGTACCACCATATTTACGTGTTGTGGACATATCCCCTTGCGTAAATGCATCAAAAAGATTTGATTGATACTCTTGACTCATTCCAATCCCTGTATCCTCTACAATGATTCTTAATGTAATTTGCTTCTCACTCATATTTTCCATTTCTAAAATGATGTTAATCTCACCTTTCTCAGTAAATTTTACTGAGTTATTAATGAGATTAAGGAGCACTTGATTGAATCGAACGGCATCACCTATTAAAAATTGAGGTATCTCAGAGTTAAGTCTGTAATGGAGCGTTAATTTTTTCTTACATAAATTGTAACTAACGATATTAGAAACGTTATTTAAAACTTCATACAGATCAAACAAATTATATTCAAGTGTTATTTTATTGGCTTCAATTTTAGAAATATCCAAGACATCATTTACTAGATCCAGAAGGTTTTGGGCTGATAAAATTGTTTTCTCTACATAATCTAATTGTATAGACGATAGTTGTGTTTTCTGAATCAAATAATTGAATCCTATAATCGCATTGATTGGGGTACGAATTTCATGACTAATATTTGCAAGAAAGTTGCTTTTAGCAAAACTTGCAGCTTCTGCCTGGATCCTTGCATCTTCAGTCAATTTTCTTTCTTCAATATTACGAATCACGCCTACCATTTCGATATCACCATCTAAATTGTATCGATACTTGGTGGACATTTCAACCCATATAATGTCTCCATTTTTACAGAACTGTTGAACCTCAATAATATAGTGTTTTGGCTCTTCAGGCATTTCTATGAAATCGTTCATATGTTTTGCTATCTCATCTTTAGCCATTGCTAAAGAATCAGGAACCAATGTTTCTTCCATTGTTTCATTCAAAGCTTCTTCTACAGTGAGTCCTCTTAACTGTAATATAGATGGACTTACATAAGTAGTCTTGTTTTTGGATAAATTTAAAATCCAGATCACATCGGATACATTTTCTGCTATCAGTCGATATTTTTCCTCCCTAATTCTAAGTTCTTGCTCCATTTGCTTACGATCTTCTAGCAACTGCAAAGTAGCCATATGAGCTCTTTTTAACTCGAAGGTTTTTTCTTCAACCAATCTAGCAAGTCTTTCCTTTTCATCTCGCTTTTGGAGATTCGCATTTTTGATTTTCAGCATAGCACGTATCTGCGCAGTGAGCTCGCTTTCGTCGATCGGCTTTGCAAGGAATGCTTCCGCACCGCATTCTAAAGCAAGTATTCGGCTTTCTTTATCTTGTTTTATTGCAGTGAGAAAAACCACTGGTATTTCGCTTACCCAAGAGTCTAATTTCAATCTCCTACAGGTTTCAAAACCATCCATTACTGGCATGATAATGTCAAGAAGGATAACATCTGGATTCACCTCTATAGCTAGTTCAAGTCCTTTTTGACCATTCGTCGCTGTAAATACAACACACTTAGGAAAAGCATCCCTTAACAGTGCTTTTAAACTGATGAGATTATCTTGATTATCATCAATAGCTAAAATTTTAATGTCTCTATTTTCCATAGATTACCTCACTAATTTTCTCAAAAAGTTCATTCGCAACGATTGGCTTTGCAACAAAAGCATCAAATCCATAGGATAAAATAGCATCTCGATCATGGTCCATGGCACTTGCAGTAAGGGCTATAACTGGAATATGTTCCAACTCAGACATCTTTCTAATCTTAAGAAATGCTTCTATTCCACTCATTCCTGATAATGCAATATCCATTAAAATTAAATGAGGTACATTTTCTTTTGCCATTTCTATCCCTTCATAAGCATTGACTGCTTCGATTACAGTATAATGATTGGAAAGCAGCGCCTTTGCTGTAATCATATTATCTGGATTATCTTCTACAATCAGAACCACTGGTTTACCTTTAATGGGTTTCATATCACGTTGCTGCAGTTTTGTTTCAATCGTTTCTGGATATAACATGTTAAATACTGCACTTTGAAGCTTCATACGATCTACATCACCCTTTTGAATCAATTGATGAATATTGTTTCGTTTTAAGAATTTTAATTCTTCTTTTGTAATATGTTTAGCTGTTAGAACGAGTACTGGGATATGTGCCGTAAGTTCTGCGTTTCGTAGCATCTCCAGAACTTTAAACCCATCAATATCGGGCATCATCAAATCGAGTATCATGGCATCGGGTATCACTCGATCAATCATCCCGAAGGCTTCGACGGCATCGTGTGCAACTAAGACCTCATATCCCATTTCTTCAACTAAATCCTTAATTTGAATAACTGCCGATTCATTGTCTTCAACTAGTAAAATAGTTTTATTAGAAGAATTTGACATAGGCCTTGGAGGCTGTTGTTTGGTTGGATATTTGACTTCTGTTGCTCTTTCTTCTTCTTGTACTATCCTATTTTCAGCTTTATATTGACGGGGTAAAGAAAAGATAAATTCTGATCCCACTTCCGGGGTGCTGTTTACCGAAATAGTACCTCCTAGTAAATTCGCATATCTTTTTGCTATGGCTAACCCTAATCCGGTACCACCAAACCTTCTGGAACTGCTACCATCTGCTTGTCTGAATTCTTCGAAAATATGCTCTAAATAATCTTTTGCAATACCTATGCCAGTATCAGTTACTCTGATTTCAACACTGTTTTCATTTTTTACAGCCGAAACAACAACTTTGCCTTCATCCGTAAATTTTACCGCATTCCCTATGAGATTTTGTAATACGTGACGACATTTCTCGGTATCACTACTAATCAATAAATCAAAACCACTTGATTCATGGAGTAATTCAATATTTTTTTGTTTTGACTGCGGTTGTATCATAATTACAACATCTGCAATCAAGTTATTGACATTAAATTGGGAGATTTCGATTTCTTCACGTCCAGCTTCGATGCGGGAAATGTCGAGAACGTCGTTAATAAGCTTCAAAAGATTTTTACCATTGCGCTCAATAATCTCTAAATAGCTATATTCCTCTTCCGGTATTTGGTTGACAAGTCTACGGTTAAGTACCCCCGAAAGCGCAATGACTGAGTTAAGTGGCGTACGTAGTTCATGGCTCATGTTGGATAAGAAATTTGTTTTGAGTCGGCTAGCTTCATCTAATTGCTTTTTCTGCATTTCCAGCTCTGCATTTTGTTGTACTAACTCTACAGTTTGAGCTGACAATTCAGATTTGTGAGCAGTCAATTCACGGTTTTGTTGCTCCACTTCTTCCTTAAACTCTTTGATTTTGCGATATGCCAATATTCCCTCAATACGAGTACTAAGGGTAACCATAATATTATCGATCATTTCAATAGATTTAGCTGCAAACTTAGTAAGCGTGGCCAAAGAAATAACAGCTATGACCTGATTGCCAGAAATAATGGGAATTGTGATGATTTCTCTTGGAATAAATTTACCCCCAACTGTATTAAACTCAAAACGTGTATCTTCCGGAATATTTTGAATGTATTGAAGCTTACGCGTTAACAGAACAGCACCAAATTCTCCTTCAAAACAATTTGCCTCAAACGATGGTTTGGCATTGTGAGCCATGCCTAGGGATTCAAAGTGTTCAAAGGTCTGTTGATTGTCCTTCAATAAATAAACGGCTGCCATTTGCGATCCTGTATGTTCTGCGAGTGCACCAAGTGTCGACTGAAAGAATTTTCTAGCATCCTCATCCCTCAGCATAGCTTCTGCAAGATTTGATGCCATTTTACTTAAAATAGTATTCTCTTGAACCAAATCTGCCAAATTATTAATAGACGCAGATAAAACGCCAAACTCATTTTTAGATATGTAAAGACTACGCGCCTTCAAATCACCATCATTAAAACTCAGAACAGCATCATTCATTGCATTCAATGGCTTACGGATATTTTGCAGCACCCTATGGCCGATGATAGCAGAGAGCAGAATTATTACTAGAATCATGCTTAGGAGCTGCTTGTGGAACTCGTTTTTCAAATCATTAGAAGCTCTATACAGCTCATTTCCTTTATTAATGGCGAATTCATCTATTTTACTGATGCTAGAAAGCATTTTTTCTCTAGATGAACCTTCTGTTTCTATCATTGTTACAATTTCTCCTGAAAGTATTGCCCTATCGGTCTCTTCATGAATTGTTTTCCATACGATGTAATCTTGATATGCTTGTTCCACATCAGCGGAGGCTCCTAAATATCTCTCTTTAATTATTCCAAATTGTTTCTCCGCATCTAATGCAAACAATTTCATTTTTTGAATATAATCTTGTTTTTCCAGATCAGTTTTTGCCACCATTAAATCCTTCTGGATCATACGAATATTTAAAACATCCGTATTGAGAGCACCAATTGCTCTTCTAACTTGTAATGGATGCTCATATATATTTTCTGTCTGCTGATTGAGTTGATCTGTTTGCACATAGGCTACGACGCCCACAACAATAACAAAAAAAAGTATGACTGTAAAGCCAATTATAAGCTGTGTTCCAATTCTAACATTTTTCATCTTTTCAAACTCCTCTCCCTATTTTATTTTCAAAAACAGTGGTGGGTATTTCTATATTCTGTACCTTTGCACAATTTTGAACAAGCATTTTTTCCGACTCATCTGTCACTAAATACCCGAAGGTTGACAGTGCTTGCTGTAATTTTTTAATAATAAGCTGCTGCAAATTAGGTTTGTAATATATTAATACATTACAACAAATCACAATATCAAAATCTCCATAAATACTCTCTGGCGGGTTGGCTGTTGATGGATCCAGCAAGTCATAGGTAGAAAAATTAACGCATTGCCTCAATTCGGGAATAATTGTATAAGTGTTTCCCTGCTTGGTAAAGTACTTATTAAGTTGCTTGAGTTTTACATTTTGAACCGCGTGCTGGTCGTATACACCGGCTATTCCATCAGCAAGTGCCTCCTTAGAAATATCGGTAGCAAAGATACGAAAGCGGATTTGGTGACCCCTAGCTTCAGAAATTTCAGAAAGCAACATGGCTATGGAATAAGCTTCTTGTCCGCTAGAACATCCTGCCGACCAGATTCGAATTTCACTACCTTCTGGTTTATGAGCTATAATGTTATGAAAAACGTTCTGTTCTAGCGCAGCAAATGTAATGGAATCTCTAAAAAACTGACTAAAGGTAATGTGTAAAGAGCCAAAAAAATGATCTGCTTCATTTTTGTTTTTTTCTAGGAAGTTACAATACTGGTCAGCATTGATAGCCCCGATTACAATACATCTTCGTTCTAGAGCATTCATAATAAATGCTTCATCATATATGGATATATCTCTTTCATAAGTTAGTTTCATCACCGTTATTATTTTACTTAACTCCTTGTTCATTTGTCTCCCATTTGGCTTCTATTCCCTTAAACTTTTATAAGCATCAGCAAGCAAACCGACATCTGCGGATTGATTTAATCTTTACTTATTTGTTACATTTCTTAAGTTATCAATTCGTATATACTTATAGTACATCTTTACAAAAAGTATATATCACCTTTCTGCATGATGCAAGAAGTTGTTATAAAATATGACTGTTTTCAACATTTTACGGGTTATATCTTACTCAAAAAAAGACTTGCCCCTGCTGGGCACACAATAAAAAAGCCATTATTCCCAGGGATAATGGCTTAATTGGTTCTCTTACTGGTGCATGAGGACTTTCCTCTCTACAACTTTGGTTTGTTACTACCCCGTCTAGCATTAGAAAAAACGCCCCTGGAAACCCATCATTCCTCCTAGGTTTCCAAGGACGTCCTACTCCTTAGCTTCCTCAGCTATAATGTAGGTTGCATACTTTTCCAGTGTTTCTGTCAGTTTATCTGATATTATGATGCATTCATTTATTTCAAAAGCTTTAGACAACGCTCTTTTATCACATTTAGAATGATCTGCTAATACATAGGTTTTTTTAGAATTGTTTTTAACAATTCTTTTTTTATTTGATTCTCTAAAATCGTGGGTGTTGATTCCACCATCATAGCTATATCCACTCGTTCCTAAAAATGCTTTGTCAAAAAACATCTCCGAAAGGAGTCTATCCGTTATGGGCCCTGAAACAGAGCTTAATGTATTGGTAACCTCTCCTCCTAACATTATGCACTTTATTTTTGTTTCTGATAAACATGTAAGTATTTGAGTATTTGAGGTTACTACTGTAATTTGTTTGTTCTTTAAATAATGAATCATTTGAAAGGTTGTTGTTCCAGAATCAAGGTAAATCACTTCACCGTCATTTACAAGGGACGCCGCATACTCTGCGATGATATTCTTTTCTTTTTTATAGTACAATTCTTTTGTTTTAATTGGCAAATCAAATACGCCTAATTTAAGCCTAGCTGCTCCACCTCTTAACAAAACGATCTGACCCTCTTCTTCGAGAGTTCTTAGATCTCTTCTAATCGTTGATAGCGAACTATCTTTTAAAGACTCAACTAGTTCTTCTACATATATAACTTCTTTTTTTTCAAATTCATCTAATATTTTTTTTCTTCTAATATAAGGTATCATAGCCCACCTCGAATTGTTTTATACTACAAATTATAACACGTTCTTCATTAAAATCAAGGTTTCTATCTAGTATTTTGTTATTTCATCTATACTTGGCATAGATTCTTGTGTTCCAATTTTAGTAACAGTAATTGAACTCACTTGGGTTGCAAACTTTGCTGCCTCAATATAATTACTATCCTTTAATATTTTATATGCAAAGGCTCCGATAAAAGAATCTCCAGCCCCAGTAGTATCTATTGCATGAACCTTTTTTGCCGGAATATGGACTATATTTTCTTTATCGTATAAAATTGAACCCTTTGCACCTAACGTAATGATTAATAAATGATCGAATATGTCATCGAATAAATGTGCATGGATCCTCGCGCTTTCTTCATCAAAAATGGGTTGTTTTGCGTAAAAAGATGCTTCGGGTTCATTGACAACAAAATAATCTACTTTTCTAAGAACTTTTTCACTCATTAAATTGGCAGGTGCACCATTTAAGATGACAACGCAATCGCATTCTTTTGCTAATCGTATTCCAGCTTCTACAACCTCCACTGGTATTTCAAGTTGAAAAATGACGATTGAGCTTTTTTCTAGTAACGGCTTAATAACATTCAATCTATCAATTGTAATTTCACCATTTGCTCCCGAGACGATGTTCGCATAAACGCTACCATCATGTAACGCATTTACAATACCTAGTCCAGTTGTGCCCCGAACTTTTTCTAAATAATCAAGATTTACTTTATATTCCTTAAGACTATTAGATATATGTTCACCAAAGAAATCATTACCAATGGTTCCAACAAAATAAGTTTTAACGCCTAGCTTTGAACATTGAGTTGCTTGATTAACACCTTTTCCTCCACTGCTAAATGCAATATTATCCACGCAGTAGGTTTCTCCGATTTGAGGTAATCTTTCTTGTTTCAATATCATATCATAATTCGCACTACCAATTACGGTTATAATTTTTTCCTCTTTCATAATTCACCGCCTAAATAATTATTTATCTTGCTTTTATCCAACTTGAAAGCTGTGAAATCTTATCTTGTATAGTCTCAAAATAAGCTGCTATTACAATAATTGCTCCAGTTGCAATGTATTGCCAAAAGGAATCTACGCCTGAGACAATAAGTCCAACCTTTAATGCAGATAATAATATTGCACCTAATAGTGTCCCAACAATACCACCTTTACCTCCACTCAAGCTGGTTCCTCCAATAGCCGCTGCTGCAATTGCATTTAATTCATAGCCTTGTCCAGCTGTTGGTTCTCCTGTACCAAGTCGTGCTAACAATACCAGCCCGGCAAGTGCTGCACCCACTCCACAAAAACCATAAGCCATGATTTTATTATACGCTACATTTACTCCTGAAAGTCTTGTTGCTTCTTCATTACCACCTAAAGCATAAATATAGCTACCAAAACGTGTATGTTTTAGCAGTATGTACCCAACAATAGCAAATGCAAATAAAATAAATACCGAAACAGGTATGCTTCCTATAATTGTACCATCTACCATTTTTCTAAAGTTATTTGGTATATTGAGTACTGGCCATCCACCAGTAATGATATATGCAACCCCTCTATACATACTCATAGTTCCTAATGTTGCAATAAAGGGTTGTAGCTTCAATTTTGAAATCATTAAACCATTTATGACTCCTAATGATAAGCCAATGAGTAGTCCGATTATAAATGCTAATACAGGATTCATACCAGATATCAATAGGTTACCAACACTTACGATCACAATTGCAAAGGTAGATCCTATTGATAGGTCTATACCTCCTGTCAATATTGCAAAGGTAATACCAATTGCAAGCAACCCATTAATGGTGCTTTGCTTAATAATATCTAGTACATTACCTCCACTCATATAAATTGGATCAATCACTGTGAAAACTATCATCATAATAATTAAAGCAATAATAAGTCCAACTTCTCGTCCTAATTTATTTTGTGTTTTAACTTTCTCGACTAAGTTCATTTTTTTCCCTCCATTGCATAATATAGAATCTTTTCCTCACTCATTTCACTTTCAGATATCTCAGCAACAATTCTGCCTTCTTTCATTATAATAACTCTATCACTCATACCCATAATCTCTGTGAGTTCAGAAGATACCATGATAATGGATTTTCCTTTTTTAACCAGTTCTTCAAACAAACGATATATTTCTGCTTTAGCTCCAACATCTACGCCTTTTGTAGGTTCATCGAATATCAATATATCCACATTCGTGGAGAGCCATTTAGCCAGTATTATTTTTTGCTGGTTACCACCGCTTAAATTGTTGGTTAAATAATTTGGATTTTTAGGGTTTAAATCTATTTCTTCAGCAAAAAAATCATAGTTTTCTCGCTTTTTCTTGTGGCTTACGAATCCATGTTTTGTAAACTTTTCAAGACATGTCAAACCTATATTATCAGCATTGCTTAGATATTTCACAAAGCCTTGTGTTTTTCTATTTTCAGGAATGAGTCCAATACCATTCTTTAAAGCTTTTTGAGGTGAAGAAATATTTTTCAATTGACCTTTCACGAATATTTCTCCTTTTGTTATTTGGTCGGCACCAAAAATTGCTCTTACAACATCTGTTCTCTTAGAACCAACTAATCCAGAAAAACCTAAAATTTCACCTTTTCGGAGTTCAAAGCTTATCTCTTTAAATACATCTTTTATTTCTAAATCTTTAACCTTTAAAACGACTTCATCTTTTATTTGTCTTTCATCATGCCTTTTGGCAAAAAGTGCAACATCTCTACCTACCATATTCCTAATCAGTTCTTCTTTTGTTAAGGATGCTATGTTTTCAGTTTTAACAAACTTACCATCTCTTAGTATTGTAGCTTGATCGCAAATTTTAAAAATCTCTTCTAATCTATGGCTTACATATATGATTGTAATATTGTTTTTTTTAAGCTCTTCAATGATTTTAAACAGAGCTAAAACTTCTTTATTGCTTAATGAGGCTGTTGGTTCATCAAATGAAATAATATCGGCATTGTGAAAAAGTGCCTTTGCTATAGAAATCATTTGCAGCTCTCCGGTACTTAATAATTTAATTGAGTCTTGACTACGAAACTTACATCCAAGCTTGTCTAAAATCTTATTTGCATTTTCATGTAGTCGTTTATAATCAATTAATAAGCCTTTCTTTGGCTCGTAGCCTAATGAAATATTTTGTCCAATGGTAAGTTCTTCAATAATGGATACTTCCTGATGTACTTTTGCAACTCCAAATTTTATTGCATCATAGGTATTTTTGAATTCTACTTTTTGACCTTTGATACAAACAATTCCTTCGGACTGTCCAAACACACCATGTAAAATATTTAATAGTGTGGATTTTCCCGCTCCATTCTCACCAAGTAAAGCATGAACCTGCCCCTTTTGAATTTGAAAGGATACATCCTCTAAGGCTTTCACACCGGGGAAACTTTTAGAAATATTTTTAAATTCAACAGCAATATTACTCATAGATTATCTCCTTTTTAAAATAGGGTAGTCATCCAAAGTGGAAAACTACCCTTATTCTAATGTGAATTACTTCGTAAATTCCATTTCTTCCCAACCAATGATTGTTTCAGCCGGAACATCTACATTCGTAGCATCAATAAGAGCTTGAGGTGTCCAAATTACTCTTGGCATTTTTTGGCCTCCTAAGGATCTTAATGCAACTTCAACTGCTACTTGTCCTTTGTAAAGAGGGAAGGAATCTACAGTAGCATCCATTTCACCTTTTCTAATTGAATCATAAGCTTCACCAATTCCGTCTACGCCTACAACGATAATGTCTTTTCCAGAAGCATTTACAGCCTCTTGTACACCTAATGCCATCGTGTCGTTATTACAGAAAATAGCCTTTAGATCAGGATTCTTTTTGATCCATGTATCTGCTAAGTCTTTTGCCTTTGCACGATCCCAGTCAGCATTTTGTTTCTCAACTATTTTGATATCTGGTGCATTAGCTGCCATCCAGCTTTCAAAGCCTGAGGTTCTCTGACGAGCAGCAAATGCTTTTGGCATACCAATCACAATAGCAACTTCACCTTTGTTCCCAAGTTTTTCAGCAATCCATGCAGCAGCCAATTCTCCATTTTGAATAGCTCTTGGACCTACAAATATATCAGCTGCTTCGATAATACCATCATTTACATTAATAACAGGTATTCCTGCCTTTTTAGCCGCTTCAACACCCGGTGTTAAATTTCCATCGGAAATAGGAGACAATAAAAGTGCTGAATATTTTTTGTTAACCATATTATTAACTACTGCTAATTGTCCTTCTTCGTCACCTTCACCTTGAGCGGATTGAACGTCAACTGTAATATCATAGTTTCTAGCCTGTAATTTGCTTTGTGCAGTTTCCATTCCTTCTTTGAGGGTTCTCCAATATTCATTTTCAAACGCCTTTGACACTGCACCTAAAGTTAATGTTTCTTTCACTTCAGGAACCGCACCAAACTCAGTCCTTAAATCTTTATAATCTATTCCATCGGCTGTATCTGGATTAAACGCTTCCGTATTAACTGGTTGATCGACTTTTTGAGTACACCCAACTACTAGTGCTAAAGCCAATAACATCCCCATAAGAAAAACCAAATTACCTTTTCTCTTCATTTTAACTTCCTCCTTAATTTTCATCAAATTTTTAATTGGATTATTTAAGACATTTCATCAAAATATCTTGCGCAGAAATCGCATCATTATCATCAATTATTTTTTGTATTTCCACCATACCTATTGAATCAATTGTATTATAGAGTTTATTAAGCATTTTAATATTTGTTCTACATTCTATTGTCGGGTCTTCCCTTACTGGAAATGTGTCAAAATAAATGACACCATCGTATTGGTATTTTTTAAGATAATAAATAAATTCTAAGGTCTGAATAAAATTAACAGAACCAATTATTAATCCATCATCATTCATTCTTTGTCCATCATTTAGGTGAACACCAAATAGCTTATTTCGCTCAAAGGTTTGGCATAACCCATATGCTGGATTTTCACCCTTCATTAACATGTGACAAAAATCAAGTGTTACTCCTATATTATCACTTTTCACATCATTCGTTAATAACAATGTTGATCCAATATCTGGTACAAGACTGTATGCTCTTGGTTGAAATGGCTTATATTCAATACTGATATTAATTGTTGGATCAATGTTGGTTATGATTTTCATATTTTCAACTACTTTACGCCATGCATTTGCATAATTCAGTTGAAAAGAATAATCAAATCCATCATACCCAAGCCAAATCGTAACCAAACTTCCATTCAAAGCTTTACACATATGTACTGCCTCTTCACACAACTTCAACGCGTTTTTTGAAATATCATCTGATTGATTTCCAAGCTCGCCATTAATAAACTCATCTCTAAATCTCAAGGCAATTCCATTTACCTTCAAATTCAATTCTTCAAGGGTCGTTTTAAGCAAGCTAAAATCTACGTCAACAAAGTGTTCAGGATAATTCAAGTCCACATAATTTATACCGTCAATCGAAGCAATCTGTTGCAAAATTTCTATTATGTTCTTTCCCTTACCAGCAAATGAATTTATTCTTGTAGCTAATTTCATTTAATCCCTCCTTTCAATTACTTATGAATTTTTTTGAATATATGATTAGTTGCTGTTCAATATCAAACGTCTAACATTAATAGATTATACATAAAGATTCATCTTTTGTCAATACCGTTTATAATATTTCATTTACATCCATTGTTATTCATATATTTAGGCTTTTATTGATTAATTAAATATGTATTGGCTTTTTCCAATTCATATTGTTTCAATAGTAGTCATATTTATTAACTTTGCTTTGAAAGCTTTCAATATGACTCATGTAAGGGGATTATACTGAGGCTCTTAGTTTAAGCACCAAAAAAAGAGCCTGTTGATATTCAACAAACCCTTTACTAACTGCTCTTGCATCTTCAACACACATAAGATAATAATGAATACGTCCTCCACATTTTTTAGTTGTCTTTTTGTAGCTTACCCATAATAGCCCAGTTATCTTTATCAACTTCATTAAATATGATTTGGACGGATTCCGGCTTAGCATTTAGTATATGTACAAAATCGTCAGTTATAGCCTGAACCAATTGACTTTTTTGCTCCTTCGTCCTACCTGGCCATAATGAAATGTTAACAATTGGCATAATATAACCTCCTTTAATACTTTTCTAGTATGGGCTGTATTTGACTACCTTTTAGTGCTTCTAAAATTGTTGGTAGGGTTAAATCAAACTTAGATACCAGTGAATTAGGTTTATCTTTATAATTATCTTGCCCAAATGGAATAAAGTAGACATTCTTTGTAGCAAGTAAAATACCAAGACTTTTTCCATTAATACCCAACCCATCATTGGTCGCTATGCCAATAACAACTGGCTTACTATTTCTAAATTGACCTTTTGCCACCATTAAAGGCGCTGAATCTGTTGCACCATCACTTAATTTTGAAAGTGTATTACCAGTACAGGGTGAGATAATAGTAATGTCAACAGGATAAACCACACCTAATGGTTCAGCTTCTACCATGTTTTCAATCACTGGGTTTCCAGTAATCTTTGTTAATCTTTCTAGGAAATCAGATGCTTTACCAAACCTTGAATCAGTGCTCGCAACTGCGCCTGATACTACCGGATAAACCAGTGCCCCTTCTTTAACAAGTAACTCAATTTGAGGAAATACTTTGTCAAACACACAAAAAGAACCAGTAAGGGCAAATGCAATTTTTACATCTTTTAATAACATAGGGACTCCTACTAAATTAATCTAATAGTATTGTATTATCTTCAATAGATGTCCAATGACTACATCCATTTAACTTTACTATAAAAACGATAGACTTCATAATATTTTATAAGACTCTACTTAGCCAAATACGATATATCAACATCCTACAAACTCTACCTTAGACGTGCCTTTTCTAAAGCTTCTAAATCAAATTTCTTCATATTTTGAAATGCTTTTGTGACACGCTCTACTTCTTCTTTTGTACCTTTCATCAGTACTTCATTCAAATCTTTTGGTACAATCTGCCAAGATAATCCAAATTGATCTTTCACCCATCCACACTGTTCAGCCTCTGGAACAAAGGATAGTTTTTCCCAATAATAATCAATTTCCTCTTGATTTTCACATAATACCATAAGCGAGAAAGCTTCATTAAAAGAAAAATCACCACCATCACCATGATCCATTAAGATTAATTGAGTATCTTGTATATTGATTTCTGCATAATTGATTTTTGCTTTTTCATTCATTTCATCTTCAGGAGTATAATGATTTACAAAACCTTTAGTGGATTGTTTAAAAGTAGAAAGGTAATAAGCGATTGCCTCTTCCGCTTTGCCGCAAACATCACTTCCAAATAAAAGTGATGGTCTTATCCTTTGATGTTCTTCCACATTTTCAACTAACATTAGCTGCCAATTCAAGCCATATTTGTCTTTAACCCAAGCATATCGTTTACTAAACGGATACTCATCTAAAGGCATAAGCTCTGAACCATGGCTAGCAAACTCTGAATGTAATCTATCTACTTCCTCTTTTGTACTACAAGCAACCATGAGCGAAATAGAAGCATTGAGAGAAAAATAAGGTCCTGCACTAATTGCAGAAAATTTAAAATTTTCAAGCTGAAAATCAACTAATTCCGCGTCACCTGATGGTGTATCATAAATCGTGGCAACGTTAGTGATACTTGAATTTTCGAACAAACTAACATACCATGTAGCGGCTTCTAACGCTTCTTTATCAAACCATAAATGTGGAATTATTATTTGCATAAAAACGCCTCCTTGCTTTTCGGATCGTGCTGTTAATGGTTACTTCTACTGTAATAAGTGTGTAATTATCACCTCTCTGGTTATCTTTTCTGCTCACGCATTTGCAAATAATTTGAAAGTTTCTAGCTATCACAACTGATAATCATTATTATTTAGTAATCTTAATTATATCATATGTTGTGAAACAATAAACCCTGTAAAACAATTATTCATGAAAAAAATTGTATTTTGTAATCCCATACTACTTTTGTATATCTTCTTTACTGTCATATATAACTCTATCATCTGCTACTTTTAACAATTTAATTCTTATACTATCGTTGATTTGACTATACTCATTGCTGTAAATCCATCTTAAATAACAATACAAAAGTACCTATTGATTAATCCTCAATAAGCACTTTTAAATGGCGTATATTCAACGTTTCCCAACAAACGGAGAGATGGGGATTTGATTATTGCCTATGCTACTATTTTTTTGCTATCGTACATCAATTGATCAATATAAGCCTGAAATTCTTTTACGTTCATTTTTGCCTCGAAGTCATATACTGCAAACCCCATACTAAAATTCAACTGATAAAGTCTTGCCCTAAGCGTATTAAATCGGTGGGTAGCCTCGCGAATTTTGTTGATTGTAGCATTTAATTCTTCTTGGTTAGATCTATCTAAAATAATATAAAACTCATCTCCACCATACCTCGCAATAAAATCCGAGAATTCAAGACAGTTTCGCAGCAATTTCGCGGTTTCTTCTAGCGCTTCATCACCAACACCATGTCCGAATTGATCGTTTATCAATTTGAAACGGTCAATGTCAAGAAGAATTGCAGAAAAGGTCTTTTTTCCTGTGCATGTGTTTATTTTATCTCTCATATACGTTTCAAGGCTTTTTCGGTTGTACACCCCTGTAAGATAATCAATATCCATACTTCGATTCTGGATGTTTAAAAATACAACCAGCAAAGAAATGGTTAAACCATTTAGTACCATAGAGATTCCATAAATCAAGATTTGTAGTGTTACAAAAACAATCGGGAATATCGGAAAAAAAACGAGCGAATAAAAATATTTTTTCTCAATCTTTTCTCGATTCATAATCACCATGAAAAACGCAATACCAATCAAGATGAGTGGAATAAAAGCTGAAATCATAAAGTAATCGCCTCTATGATATATATTGTTTGCGTCAATATAATAGTACCATCCCCAAATTTGAGAACCTATTACGATCAATGCATTTATCAATGAAACCCCCACTAGGATTGGCACCATACGCAAAGCGCGCTTTTCAAGATGAAATATCTGTAGATGTGAATAAACCAACCAAAGCGACCCTAAAATTGGATTTAAAAGGTATACCCCAAAATTACCAACAAAATTGAATGCCGAATAGATCGTTCCTGGATATCCATCAAATCTACTGAAAGTGTCAATAATGAGCGCTAAAATAGTCGTTATAATAATCCAGACAAAAACCCTATGTTGAAGGCCTTTCTTGTCAATACTTTTGAAAACTTGAAAAAAAATCAAACAGAGTAGCAAAATAGAATACATGTTCAAAACAGCATTGCCCATTAAAGTCATAAATTGTTCCTCCAAAAGACTGTTAAGGTATCATTACTTCTCAGTATTTCCACATTATCCCTAACATGGATTGTTCATAATTGTCAGATACTTCTCCTACATCATTTAAACACTTCGAGCCTTTTCATAAATTTCTAGAACTCTGCTAAATCTATTATATCATACTTTTTAGTAGCAAATAAAGCTTTAAACTTCCCCATAGAAGAACTGTTTAAAAACTAATTTATTCATATTCGCTCAAATAAAAATGGACTGTAGCAGAATATTCAAATGCTGCTATAGCCCATTTTAG
Source organism: Firmicutes bacterium HGW-Firmicutes-1 (assembly GCA_002841625.1). NCBI lineage: Bacteria > Bacillati > Bacillota > Firmicutes bacterium HGW-Firmicutes-1. The sequence continues at coordinate 72,885 of PHAG01000004.1, forward strand.
AGTTTCTATGAATTAAGCCCTTTATTTTAACAGATATTTGGGGATTCGAACCAGGTGGCTGCAAGCCCACAACAGTTTTCCATCAAGCATTTAGCTCTCCGTGGCTTCCTCTGTTTTTAGGCTCTTATGGAAAACAATTTCGAAATCCTTAAAACCATAAACCATTGCAGATGCTTCCATCGGATTAACGATCCAATATCAGCAAGCATATCGTGCGATATTTTATATATTGCATTTTTTAGTTCGATATGTTATGGTGGTTTTATAAATTAGTGCGATTTTATTTATTGTGTAAATTTTTATTAGGAGAATATCATGGAAGATTTAACGAAGGTTATTACGGCGACGGAATTCAAAAAAAATTTAGGAAAATATTTAGACTATGCAATTGACAATCATGATGTTGTAATTCTGAAAAATGGTAAAAAAGCGGCTCGTTTAACGCCTTATATTAACGATATTGAACGTTACTATACAGCAAAGGAAACCGCTCAGGATTATCAATATGGCGGTAAAAAGGTTTCCTATGAAGAATTTATGGAGATTTATGAAAAAAGCGATTTAAGAATGGAATACATCAATGGCGAAATATATCTTCTTTCTTCTCCAAGTACCTTCCATCAGGATATTTCCGGAAACTTATATGTCCTTTTAAGGAACTACTTAAAAGGCAAAAAATGCAAAGTTTTTTACGCCCCTTTTGATGTACATCTTTTTAAACAAGGATTTGATACACCGGATGTAATGCAGCCTGATTTACTAATTGCCTGCGATTTTAATGAAACAGTAACAGACAAGGATCTATATATGGGTACGCCTACACTGACCGTTGAGATTCTATCACGTGCCACCCGTTCAAAGGATATGATTGATAAACTTAATACCTTTATGCTCTCAGGTGTAAAGGAATATTGGATTATTGACCCTAAGAAACATTCCCTTATACAGTATGGGTTTTTGGACAATGAAATTGATGAATATCATGTATATAATTTGAAGGATGTTTTGAAATCTTATTATTTTAAAGATTTAAGCTTCTCCATAGAAGAACTGTTCGAAAACTAATTTTGTTCATATTCACAAAATATAAATGGACTGTACAAGAATATAAATCTTGCCATAGCCCATTTTAGAGTTGCTTTGAATTAAACCCTTTTTTAACGGAGAGATGGGGATTTGAACCCCAGGTGGGCTATAAACCCACAACAGTTTTCGAGACTGTCACCATAAGCCGCTCGGACATCTCTCCATAATCTACCACTATGATCCTAGTGGTAGTATATATCATTTTTTTTTCATTTTTACAAATCTACTTACCTCTTAACTACCAACTACCAACCGCCAACGACAACCCGCCTAACGATTCCCGTCCCTAACTTTCCTACCCCTAATACACCTTCTTCTTCAAAATAACCCCACTATAAGGCATCATCTTCAATATCAACTTCTCATTATAAACAAAATGCAACTTATCCTCTGTAGAAAACCCATCTACATTCGACTCAAACATCTGCTCTAACGTATCCGAGTTCCTAATACCAATTTCCCAAACTGGAATCTTTACTGTTTTCTCTTCCTTGGAATTGTTCACAGCAATGATAATTTCATGTTGTTTATCCCATCTTCCATAACTAATTACATTATTCTCACCATAGAGAAACTTAATTGATCCACTCTTCAAGCAAGGATACTCTTTTCTGAAACGAATGAGTGTCTTGTGAACATCTAAGATCTCTTCATTCTCATTTCCCCAAGGGAAAGCTCTTCTATTATCAGGATCTGTCCATCCACATAGCCCTACTTCATCACCATAATAAATAGTTGGTGCGCCAGGCCAAGTCATTTGAACAACGATTGCTTCCTTCATAACCCCTAAATTAATTCCATCACTGGCACCATTAGATCCCATTGTATGAATTCTACCAACCTTATTATTTGTTCTCGTTAGGAATCTAGAATGATCATGATTAGACAATTCATTCATCGCAACCTGTAACGATTGATAATGAAATCTAGACATATTATGCGTCATTGCATCAAAAAACGCTCTATGGTTACCCAGTAAATCCAGTCTAAATTCATCACTATGCTTTTCCATCCCTGTTAGAAACCAAGTTAGTGGCTCCATAAATGCGTCATAGTTCATAACGGAATCCCATTGATCTCCTTGAATCCAATCGTGAGGGTCTCCGTAATGCTCTGCTAAAATCAATGCCTCAGGATTGGCAGTCTTTACTGCATTTCTAAAGTCCTTCCAAAACTGATGATTAAATTCCTTTGTATACCCTAAATCTGCAGCAACATCAAGTCTCCATCCATCTGCGTTGTATGGTGGTGATACCCATTTTTTTGCAATCTTAAGGATATAATCATATAACTTAGGTGAACCTTCATAATTTAGCTTCGGCAGCGTATCATAACCCCACCATCCATCATAATTACCGTTATTTGGCCATCCGCTCTTATTGTGAAAATAAAAGAAGGATGAATAAGGACTATCCGCAACTGAAAAAGCGCCCATTTCATACTCATGTGAGTTTTCATAAAACTTTTCTTTATCTAACCATTTATTAAACGAACCGCAATGATTGAATACTCCATCTAAAATAACCTTCATATTTCTCTTATGGGCTTCTTCTACAAGGCTTGCAAACAATTCATTACTTGCGTCTAGATTTTCTTTTTTTGTTGTTCTTATCATATACTTTGTGGCAAATGCATTGTCCATCTTTTTATCATTTAGCACATCGCCTTCATCTATAACAATTTTTCCTAAATGAGGGTCAATTGAGTCATAATCCTGGGTATCATACTTATGATTTGAGGGTGAGACAAAAATAGGGTTTAGATATAGAACTTCAACTCCAAGGTCTTGTAAATAATCCATTTTATCAATGATTCCTTGAAGATCGCCCCCATAAAATTCGCGTATACCGTCAGTACTAGGAATTTTTTCCCACTGATCGACTTTTTTCGCAAGTTTACCAACGTACATATATTCGTTGTTTACCACATCGTTTGTACTGTCACCATTGTAAAAACGATCTGCAAATATTTGATACATAATAGCACCCTTAGCCCAGTCAGGAGTTTTAAAGCCAGGTACTATTTTAAAATTATAAAATGAATCAGGTTCTCTTGTAACTCCCTTTTTATTATAATAGCACTTAAGTTTTGCAACATTAAGTTCAAAGTAATATTCAAGTTGTTTATCAAGCGGTATGATCGTTCCAGTATAATAATCAAATAGATCATCTGAATATTCCACCTCAATTTTAATTCTTCGTCCGGAGTAGCATAAATAAACCTCGTCTATGTTTGATTTAGCTGTTCTAATTCTAACTTTAGTAAGTTCATTCACTTTTGGTTCTAAAGGTTCTCTATATTGAATGCTTTCATCAGAAAAGATTGCTCTTTCGTCTAATATTTGTTCCCTTAAGGATACGTAAGCTAATATTTTTTGCGTTTTAGATAGTTGCTCAAAGGCAATTTGCATATTTGTTTTATTGGTTACTACAATAGGTAATAACCTTCTTCCCTCCTTCATTAGTATTCATTACTATTCTATATTATATTTTATCTGTTGACAATACAAGAATGTAACCAATTTTAAAACTTGCTCATGTAGCACTATGTTAACACGCGAAAATCGGCTGCGCTGAGTTAAAACTCTCGTTACCTATCTGCCGCTTTTCCAATTGCTTATGCAGAACTTTCCTTTTCAACAAGAAAATCGGTTACGCTGCATTACAATCTTAGTTACTTATCTGCCGATTTTCCAATTGCTTATACATAGATGTTTCCTAGAAAATAAAAAAGGACAGCTTTTTCGGTCCGCTGTCCTTGGGGGGGGTAAGGAGAATACTTCTTCTTATGTGTGTAACAAAAACTATATATTTTATATTGGGGGGGGGTTACAAGTATTATTATAACAGCATTTATCAAATAAGTGTGCCTAAACTTTTATAAAATTTCAAGAAATAGTTGTATAAAATAAACAATGAAAATCAGCCCTTACTTAATATTACATAAAAATGTGTACAAAATCCCTCCAAATATAACACATTTCTTTATAATACCCTAATTTCCTTACTTTTCACCCCAAAAATCACAAATAATATCTGTAATGCTGTCGCCCTTCAATAACACCTTTGGGCTACTCCATTCATCTGGGAATAGTTGGGAATAATATGGTCGATTAAATCGTTCATCAATTAATACCACTACCCCTCTATCAGATGGGGTTCGAATTACTCTTCCAGCACTTTGCATCACCTTGTTCATTCCTGGAAAAACATAAGCATATTCAAACCCGATCCCACTGATTTGTTCAAAGTGTCTTTTAATTAAATCTCTTTCATATCCTAATTGGGGTAATCCAACACTTATAATAATTGCACCACTTAGTTTTTCCCCAACTAAATCTATTCCCTCTCCAAACATTCCCCCTAATACTACAAAAGAAATCAGCGTTTTATCTCTTTCAACATGAAAGGCTCCGATAAATGCCTCCTTCTCTCCTTCATCCATTCCGCGTCCTTGTATCAAAACCTCTACTTGTGATGAATCACATCTAGGTTCAAACGCATAATATACATCCTCCATATATTTATAGGATGGAAAGAATACCATGTAATTGCCTCTCTTGGGCTGTGTGATTTGCAATATACGTTCAACGATAGGTTTAATAGAAATTTCTCTATCAACAAACTTTGTCGATATAGTTTGGTCAACAATAAGACATAGGTTATTTCGACTAAACGGGGTATCTAGAATAAGACCATAACTTTTTTTATCTCCGCCTAACATATTAACATAATACTCCATCGGTAATAAGGTTGCAGAAAAAAACACCACTCCCTGCATCCCTTCAAGCATTCTTTTAAGATTATTGCTTGGATCCATACAAAACAATTTTACAATAAGACCCTTTGAAGTCTCTTCATAATAAGTAACATATCTTTCATCATATAACTCCATTTTTTTAATAAAGTCATAACTATCAAAATAGAATTCTAAAAGCTCATTCATATGTTCCCAAGACTTATGCAACGAAAAGATTTTTTCAGTTCTAAAGATAATACCTCTCATAGCCTCTTCTAAATCTGTAGGCATTTCAGCTTCACAATAACGTTCAGCTTCATACTCACTACATAGCTTTTTCCTTGCTAATAAGCCTTTATTAAGTAGCGTAAAGTACTTATATAATCGTTGATCCAAGTCCTTTACTTTTCTTTTCAAAGACATAACACGCTGCTTATCGAGTACTGCTGAATACATATCTCTTGCTCGATCTATTAAATTATGTGCTTCATCTATTAACAAGACATATTTTCCGGTATCTTCTATGAAAAATCTCTTTAATACTGCGCTTGGGTCAAATACATAATTATAATCACAAACTACAATATCACTAAATAGCGCTAAGTCTAACGACAATTCATAAGGACACACCAAAAATTCCAACGCATATTTTACAATCGTCTCTCTATCAAATAAATGATGTTCTGCATACATTACTTCAAGCACCTTATTAACTCTATCATAATGCCCTTTGGCATAGATACACTCCTCAGGATTACAAGCTTTTTTATCGTTTGTGCAGATTTTATCCTTTGCAGTAATTACAACCCTCTTTACCAATAGACCTTGTAATTCTAGCAACTGCAACGTATCAACAACAACCTCCTTGCCTATGGTTTTGGCTGTCAGATAAAATAGCTTGTCACATTTTTGATTTCCTAGAGCCTTAATAGCTGGAAACAAGGTTGCTACTGTTTTCCCCGTACCTGTTGGCGCTCTTGAAAATAACACTTTTTTATCTTCAATAGCGTTGTAGACAGATGACATTAATTTCTTTTGACCTTTTCTATAATGACCAAAAGGAAATTCTATATTATTTATCGTTTCTCTGCTTACTTCCTTAAATGCATTTTGTTTCCTAGCCCATACGATATATTTTTTCATAACCTCTTCAAAAAATTTATGAAGTTCGTTTATTGTTTTCATATGTTCAAACTGCTTTATTTTATAGGTTTCAAGTTCAATATAGGTTAATCTGGTTCCAACCTCTTTAAGGTCATATTTAATAGCATACATATATGCGTACATCCAGACCTGAGCCCAATGAAGCGAATTCCCAATTTCAATATCCTCAAGATTTCTAGAAGTAGATTTGATTTCATCAATGATAATCTGACCTTCTCTATGAACTACTCCATCAATTCGCCCACTCAAAAGGATTTTTGTTTCATCACATTCCGTCTCTAAGGAGATTGTAACCTCTTCTTCGTAATCCTCTTTTGTTTGTTTTTGGAATCTTTGATGAGCCTTAACACCATCTGACATGCGTTTTGAGCTTAAAAATACAGCATTAATATCGCCTGTACGCAAGACATATTCAATTAATTCCCTTACTGATATTTTTATTTGCTGCATTTCTGGCAGCTCCCTTCATTTACATTTAACAATACCTTACTTCGTTTACTAACAATGTTATTATACCAAATCTAAAAGTTATTTGTTATACTTATATAAATACTTCCTGATGAAGTCAGGCTAAGAAAAAATTGGAGGGAATAACTTTGAAAATAGTTGTTGACGGAGATGCATGTCCGGCAAAGGAACTCATAAAAGAACTTGCCAAGAAATACAATATTGCAGTGCATATTTTTGTTGACTCTTCTCATTACTTTGAAGATGAATTTTTCGAAATTCATGTTGTTTCAAAGGGTAATGATGCTGTTGACATTGCTTTAGTAAATTTTATGGATAAGGGTGACTTGATTATTACCCAAGATTATGGTTTGGCCTCTATGGCGCTTACCAAAACAAATTATGTGATTAATCCCCTCGGGTTTAAATATACCCTCAAAAACATTGATGAGTTGTTATTTAAGCGTCATATTGCTCATAAAGCTCGACGTGCAGGAAAAGGATATACAAAAAACAAAAAACGCACAGCAGACAACAATGAAAGATTTTATGAAACTATAGAATCTATTCTTAAAAGCAATTCAACTGGCATAGTCTAAGAACAAAGCGCTTGTCAGCGCGTTACATAATAATTTATGCTATCTTACGCTTTGTTCTATGTTTCGTGGAAAGTAGAACTTTCCAACTGGATTAGAAAAGAGGTTACCTTATATTGGTAGCCTCTTTTGAGTTTATATTTTATTCAATGCTTTACTATTTATTTTTCTACAATAATCCTAATCCTGTTCTATAAGCATTATTTTGTTTTACATTTACTTCAAAGGATTATCCTCTTTAGAAGGATCTTTGTCCTCTATGCTCTCAGGAATGATCGTTGCATCAGTTGTAGCTTCCTCAACATTCTTGGATTTTTCCTCTACAACATCAACGTCATCCTCAATTACTTCACCCCTAAATGCCTTTTCAAATTGCTCTCTAGTAATTTTCTCTCTTTTGAGCAACTCTTCAGCAACTCGATGAAGAGCTTCTTTATTATTTTCTAGAAGTTCCATAGCTTTTTCATATGCATCTTCTACAATACGTCTTATTTCGCTATCTATTAATCCAGCAACATTCTCGCCGTAATTTCTTGTGTGTCCCCAATCTCTACCAATAAAGACTTGGCTATCGTCTTCACCGAACTGTATTGGTCCAAGCACATCAGACATACCATAACGAACAACCATATTCCTTGCTATAGTAGTCGCACGCTCGATATCATTTGAAGCACCCGTTGTAATATCATCTAAAACAAGCTTTTCAGATACTCGTCCACTTAATAGGATTACTATTTCTTGTTCCATTTTTTTCTTTGTCATGTACATCTCATCTTTTTCAGGAATGGACATTGTATACCCACCAGCCATACCAGTTGGTATAATAGAGATGCTATGAACACTATCTACATCAGGTAAAACATGTTGCACTATTGCATGCCCAGCTTCATGGAATGCAGTAATACGTTTTTCTTTATCAGAGATGACACGGCTTCTCTTTTCAGTACCGATGCCAACCTTTACGAAGGATCTTCTAAGGTCCTCTTGTTTGATTACCTTGCTATTTGTTCTAGCCGCAAAAATTGCAGCCTCATTTAATAGATTTTCTAAATCTGCACCAGTAAATCCTGCAGTAGTTTGTGCCAATTCTTTTAAATTGATATCATCAGATAATGGTTTACCTTTTGAATGTACTTTTAAAATTTCTTCCCTGCCTCTTACGTCTGGTTTCCCTACATATACCCTTCTGTCAAAACGACCCGGACGAAGTATTGCTGGATCTAATATATCTGCACGGTTTGTAGCAGCAAGAACGATTACGCCCTCGTTGTTACCGAAACCATCCATTTCAACTAACAATTGGTTAAGGGTTTGCTCTCTTTCATCATGTCCACCACCAAGACCTGCGCCTCTTCTTCTACCAACTGCATCAATTTCATCAATAAAAATAATACATGGTGCATTTTTCTTCGCTTGTTCAAACAAATCTCTAACTCTAGATGCACCAACACCTACAAACATTTCAACAAAGTCAGAACCAGAAATGCTAAAAAATGGTACTCCAGCTTCACCTGCTACTGCTTTTGCTAACAACGTTTTACCAGTTCCTGGAGGCCCTACCAAAATAACACCCTTAGGAATTCTAGCTCCAAGTTCAACAAACTTTCTCGGGCTCTTAAGGAAATCGACCACTTCTTCTAATTCTTCTTTTTCCTCTTGAAGTCCTGCTACGTTTTTAAAGGTTACTTTTTTCTTATCGTCAATTACCATTTTAGCCTTGCTTTTACCAAAGGCCATAGCACGATTAGCACCACCACCTTGAGATTGACTAAAGATAAAGAAGAACAATATTACTGAAGCACCTAGAATTACGATCCATGGTAAAATAGTCCATAATACTCCTGGTTTTTGTATGTCAGACGTTACAACCTTTACATCTTCATACTGCTTCATACTTTCTTCGAATAATGCTGTACTAGGTACAAAAAAGACTTTTGTTGGTACTTCGCCAACTTCCGCGGCTTTAAAATAAACCGTTACTTTGCCTGTAGGGATTTCTGTGTTTTGAAATACCTCAATACGCTGTACTTGATCTATCTTTTCGATTAAATCGTTATATCCGAAATCCTCTTTCATCGGTTCTTTCGTTTGCTCTGTCCAAAAAAGAACCAGGAGCAAAACAATTAAGATTATTGCATAAAAACTAAATCCTTTTAAATTTTTTTTCACTTTCATCCTCCTCTCAATGAGCATTTGTCTCATGCAGCATTGAAATTCATTCTTTTAATATAGTTATCTATGTTATCATACTTTATATAAAATTTCAATGCTTGCTATAGTAAAATGAAAAATTATTCTGTTCCTTCTACAATTGCTATGTAAGGAAGATTTCTATAAAGCTGTTTATAGTCTAAACCAAATCCAACAACAAATTCATCAGGAATTGAAAACCCTACATAATCTACATGTACATCAACAACTCTTCTTTCTGGCTTGTCTAGCAAAGTACATATTTTAAGACTCTTTGGACTCCTATCTTTTAGTATTTGTACTAAATAGCTAAGTGTCCTTCCAGAGTCAATAATATCCTCAACAATGATAACGTCCTTACCTTCAATACTTTCATCTAAATCCTTTACTATTTTAACAACACCTGTACTACTTGTTTCACTGCCATATGAAGAAACTGCCATGAAGTCCATTGTTACAGGAACCGAAATTTCTTTTGCTAGATCCACCATAAACATAACTCCACCTTTTAAAACACATATTACACAAACTTTCTTGCCTTCATAATCCCTTGATATTTGCTCTCCCAAATCTTTAACTCTATTTTTCAATTCATTTTCTGAAATTAGTATTCTTAAATTGTGCATATTCTAGTCCTCCTTTATGTAATTAACCTCTAATATTCGTTTTGTGTCCTCTGTAATTTTGTAGAACTCGCTCATTCGATGCCCAACGATCCACAAAATGCTTGACCCATCTGCTAAAAGGGGGATCTTGTCCCTCATATTTCTAGATATTTTTTCATCAATAAAAAAATCCTTCAATTTCTTTTTTCCGTTTATTCCATTTAACCAAATGAAATCTCCTATTCTGCGGTTTCTTATTGTTAAATTACATTTTATTTTATCATAGTCAAACCATTTCGTATACCTGTTTTGGGAAAATTGATGGTAATTCTGATTGTCAAATTTTATAAATTCAAATTGACCATTTATCTCTTTAATCTCAACAATTGTAGTCTCTTTTTCCACTACATATTCCCACTGCTCTAAATTTTCTTCGATCATTCTAAAGCACAGCTCATTATAAACCCTTTCAACAACAATGCCGTAAGGTAATGAAAGCTTTTTTCCTGTGTCTTTACTTAGCAAGTCCTCAATAAGAAGTATATGTTTATTCTCATAGTTTTTCAAACCCTTACTTAAATTAAAAATGAGTTTTCTATATACTCTTTTTCTGATCACCCTATCCAGTTTAGTTAATTGGTCAATATCAATATGAATTGTATGATTATCCTTTTGATTAGGAATCATGCTAATAAAACAATCTGCTTGCTTATCTAAATATGCATCCTCATCTCTTATCAGCTCACCCATCCCATTCATTTGCTTTACAAATGAAGTATTAAAGTTTTGCTCTATATAAGGAATTAGGTTCAGTCTTATTTTATTTCTTGTATATACCTCCAGATCATTGGTTAAATCATTCACAAAGGGAAGCTTATGTTCTCTGCAAAAATCCTCTAGCTCAAACCTTGTACATTCTATCAAAGGTCTAATAATATAGCCTCTGACTGGATTGATTCCACCTAAACCTTTCAATCCACTTCCTCTCATCATATTAAATAAAATAGTCTCTGCTTGATCATTCATATGATGTCCAATTGCAATTTTGCCAGAGCCTAAAGCTTCTCTTTTTTTATAAAAGCATTCATATCTTGCTACTCTACCTGCTTCTTCAACTGAAATCTTGTTTTTCTTAGCCTCTTCACCAATCTCTCGATATATTATCTCGATCGGAATGTTTAACTCTTCGCATAGCTTCTTGGTAAATTTTGCATCATCATCTGCTGCCTCTCCCCTTAACCCATGGTGTACATGGATTGCATGGACTTGGATATCTAGAACATCTTTAAGTTGATTTAATATCCATAGTAAGCATACAGAATCAGCACCACCAGATAGTCCAACTATAACGTGATCCTTAACCTCTATCATATTAAATTTCTTAATCGTTCTAAGCACCTTATCTAGCATAGACTGCGCCCTTTCCTTTTCAAACTATACGTATGCTTATTATACTATACTTAATCCAAAAAGCAACAAGAAAAGAAAACTGCCGCTTTTCAAATTGTATATGCAAAAAACTCGGTAGAGGAATTGATGTTTGTCAATTCCCTCCCTTTTCCCATACCCTAAATACCAATACAGTCATATCATCGGGCGCACTTCCCCCTGCTCTGTCTTTTGCAACATCTAAAATCAAGTCTGCTATTTTTTGTGGATTCAAGGAATCAACCTGTTCAATCAGCTCTTCTAACCATAATGTGTTATCATCCTTATCATATGGCAAATCACTAATACCATCTGACATCATAATAACAATATCATCACCCTTTAATCGACGTTTAAGCGCACTAAATTCAATCTCCTTAAACATACCTAGCGGTAGAGTATCTGTTTTGATTTTTTCTATATGTTGGCCTCTCTTTAAATATGTGGACACTGCTCCATTTTTTATAAAGCTACATTCTCCAGTATACCTATCAACCATACTAATGTCTAAGGTTGCAAAGGCTTGATGATTGTTTCTTATTCCGAGAATACTATTGACGGTCTTAATCGCAACATCTATATCAAAACCACCTTCTACTAATTGCTCAAGCATTTCAATCGTCGCCTTACTTTCAACCAATGCTTGCTCCCCGCTACCCATGCCATCTGATAACGCTATAATATCTCGTCCACCTTCAAGGTCAATAAAGGTAAAACAATCTCCAGAAACAGGTTGCTCGTTTTTATGAATACTCGCATATCCTTTCACCAGTCTATAGGTTTCCTTCTCTGTAAATACACATCTCTTTATACCAATTTGTGGAATACTTTCAACCTCTTTTATCGAAAACCTATTGGGACCTATTTTATTAATGGTTTTGAGAAGCTCCTTAATAAATCCCATGTCCTTTCCTGATTTTACATCAATCACTATTTCTTCACGCTCATTCGCACTATAATCCATCAGTACATTTACAACATCTAAATGACCTAGCTCACTTTTAATTCGTTTGAGAAATGTTCCTTGCTCTTCCCTACTTTTAGAAACACTTTCTGATAAATCTTTAATGATATTTGATATATTCAAAAATTGATCTGCAAACAAACCTCTATGCTCTATCATTTTATTTTCCCATCTAAGATTCGTTTTATAGATCTCAAAAACTCTGTTTACCATAATTACAAATTCATCAACCTTTAAGCATTGCTTATAAAATTCAACAGGAATATCCTCCACCATCACCTCGCCCTTACTTTCAACGGCAGATAAAACGCTATATACAGCTCGGTAGGTATCATAAAAATCCTTCTGCCAGCACATATTGCACATACTACAATCCTTGCACACTTTATCGGCTACGTGATCTATCAATTGATTAATTTCATTATTTGTTAGCTGCTCTTGAAGTGGCTTTACTCTAACAAATCTTTTTGCAATATTTTCATAGGTTAGTGCAAACCTATTTAATCTCAGATGAATCATTTTTTCTAATTCATTTTCCTCAACGGCATCTTTTTGTATGATTCTTTCTTTTTTATGTGTTGGCAATATTAGGAATAGACCAATCGTAAGGATCAGCATTTCCATAGTTTTCAAATCTACACCCTTTGGCCCATATAAGAGCGTTAGCACCAAAAATGCACTAAAGTATGCAATGGCTGTTCCAACCTTGCCAATCTCTCTAAAAAGCCCTGCAACAACGCCTAAAATGCTCCAAATAATAAACTCATCAACAACTCCTTCTGCTTTTGCATAATAAGCTGCTAATCCAATTGCAACTCCCATAATTGATGATGCTTCAACTCCATATTGAAATCCAATATGAAGAAGTAAATTTAATGCAATTAGTTGTAGCAAAGATATTTGAATCACTGTAATACCCATCATACCTAATGTCGCAGCACATGCAAGAATAGAAAAACTAATAAAGGTTTCTTTCACTACTCCCTCTTTATTCATATCTGTTAAGAAACTCATCCCTTTTCTAAAAAGAATAGTCAAAAGAAAAACACTTGCTCCTTCAAGTATGATTGTAATACCCGATAAGTGATCAAATTTAAAATAAAACGGAGCACCAATTGCCACAATGATTGTACTTACTGTGCAAATCACACCCATTAGATTCCCAATATTTTTCTTATACAAAAATTCAATTATGGTGCCCAATACAGTTATCGAAATTATGATAGCTAAATATTTAAAAATATTAGGTACCGTCTGGGCAGAAACAAGACCTAGTACCGTAGATAAAAATCCCCATATTCGCATCTTTTTATTTTCAAACACACACCCATAATAAGCTACAAGCATTGGGCTTATCCCTTCTATTACCCCCCTTCCAATCATAAATCCCAAAATGCATATAATCGCACCTTTGGCAAGATAACCAATTCTTTCTGTATTGATTCTTCTTTTTTCCATTGTATTGCTGACTGACTTATTCATTTGTAATACCCCCTTAACACTTTACACTATTTTATTGTTTAGTTGTGTTTTATATTATAATCACATATCTACATGGTTATTTGTCAAAACATGAACATGAATAATAAAAATTTACAGACATTTTTTCCCATGAACATATTCATTCGCAATTCAATGGCAATAAAATAATACTACTTCCATAAAATAAAAATGAAGCCGTTCAACCTGAACAGCTTCGTATTTACTATATATTCACTTTTTTATTCTGGCTTTATGATAAACAAGGTCTCATTGGGTTTAATTAAACCGAATTTTTCCCGTGCCAATTGTTCTATGTACTCCGTGGAGTTCATGGATTCTTTAAAGTCTAATAAATAATCTTGTTTATCCAATTCCTTTTGCTTCTCTGTTTCAATTGAGCTTGCTTCATTTTCAAGCACCCGATTTCTTTTATAAAGCTCCGACACTTCAACAGAAACAACTCCAATTAATAAAACTAATACAAATATTAAAAATCCTATAGGCTTCCTATTACTTTTCTTAACTCTTCTCTTTTGCATTACATCACCTACATTATATTTTATTAATAATAAAACGAATTTCTTTTAGAAATGCTTTCGTCTTTATTATTAACCATTTTTCCCTTTTTTTCAAGCCCTTAGTTGTATTTTTAATAAAAATATGAATGGGTTTAGTAAGTATTCGTATGGGGCTAAGTATAAGTTTGATAACTTTGGAAATGATACGAGTTACCTTATTAACAATTAGAGAGCTTAATAGTCCAAAATAAAGTATTGCACCTAGGCTTAAGCCAATAAATATGAACCCTCTCATGATTCCATCATTCGTATTGAATACATAACCAAATATAATGATTCCAGCAACAAACCAAAATAACAAGTCTTCTATGCCAATAGCTAGTTTCTCATGAGGCAAAAGTCTTCTAAATATTCGAATAAAATCATAAAACAGCCCTAGCAATCCACCAAATATTACTGCCCATGTGAATATGTATAATTGATCAATAACAAATATATTCATACTCTCAACCAAATAATCGACTTATTATGGATTTGCCCCCCCTTTTGTATGCTGTTTTATCATCGTATTCGATTCCCCCTATATCACCCGTTAAACTCATCTCTCCGTTTTCTAAGTTTAATTGATTTACATGTAATGCTTCACCTTTAATTTCCAACATTCCCATATCCGTCTCAACAACAACGAGGGTTTCGTCAAAGGATACAACGTCTGATACCCCTGTAATAGACATTTCGTCTCTATTGGTTACAACTATTCTATGGTTGGTATATGAGCGATCTTCCATATTTGATAACCTCCTCTCCTTCATATTTTATGACAACTTTAAGTAAATATGCATAAAGAGTGTTATCCCGGTGTCATTAGATATACTTAAACATTTCCTTAGTCTCTTCTTTTCTAACCGTTTCTTTAACTGTTACTACTTCAACCTTAACTACCTTATTTCCAAAGTGAATTTCAATGATATCTCCCTCACTAACTGTAGCACTTGCCTTTGCAACCCTATCGTTTATAAATACTCTGCCACCATCACAAGCTTCGTTCGCAACAGTTCTTCTTTTTATCAATCTTGATACCTTTAAATATTTATCTAATCTCATCCTATCACCTTCTTCATTTTTTTGTCGACTTTTGTATTTAATTTCCTAATTACAAGAAAATAGGCTGCGCCGCGTTAAAGAACTTTGTTATTTATACGCCGAGTTAAAACCCTCGTTTCCTATTTGCCGCTTTTCCAATTGCTTATGCAGAACTTTCCTAATAAATGAAAAAAGGAGATATCCCGTAGTAGAATAAAAATTCTACTGTGAGACATCCCCTTTGTTTTCTTTGCTTTGATTAACGTGCGTTAATAGAATCCTTTAAAGCTTTACCGGCTTTAAATCTAGGTGCTTTTGATGCAGCTATTTTCATAGGTTCGCCAGTTTGAGGGTTTCTACCTTCTCTAGCAGCTCTTTCAGATGTTTCAAAAGTTCCGAATCCCACCAATTGAATTTTCTCGCCGTTTTTAAGTTCTTCAGATACTACATCGATAAATGCCTTTAATGCAGCTTCCACGTCTTTTTTACTTAATTCAGCCTTTGATGCCATAGCAGTTATTAATTCAGCCTTGTTCATTGAATAACTCCTCCTCTATAAATAATTATTGTGTTATTTTGAACTCATCCCACAACTGATCCATTTCAATTATTGAGAGCTTGTCCAATTCAAATCCTTTATTTTGAGCCATTTCTTCAATGCCCTTAAATCTATTTATAAACTTTTCTATGCCATTTGTCAAGGAAATTTCGGGATTTATTTCAAAAAACCTTGAAATATTGACGATTGAGAACAATATATCCCCATATTCACCCTCAATTTCATTTCTATCCCCACCCTCTAATGCTTCTTCAAATTCCTTCAATTCTTCATATACTTTTTCATATGCAGCCTTATAATCCGGAAAATCAAAGCCTACTTCTGCTGCTTTTTTTTGAACTTTGTAGGCCCTAAGAAGTGCAGGCATTGCCTTCGGAACACTTTCAAGCTTATGTCCATGGGATAAATACTGTTTTTCTGACTTTTTTAGTTCTTCCCACTGCAACATAACTTGATCTGCCGTTTCTACTTTCTCCTTCAAAAATACATGAGGATGTCTTCTAATCAGTTTCTCTGAAATTCCATGAATCACATCATCTAAGTTGAAATTTCCAAGATCTTCAGCAATTTTACTATGAAACAAAACATGTAGCAACACATCTCCAAGCTCTTCTTTTAAATTAGCAACATCCTTATTATCAATTGCTTCGATAACTTCATAAGCTTCTTCCAGCGTACCACTTTTTAAGGACTCATGCGTTTGCTCCATATCCCAAGGACATCCACCTTCACCTCTTAAAATATCAATGATTTTTCTTAAGTCATCAAATTCATATTTCTCTTTATTTGACTGCCATTTTTCTATTTCCACTCGTATTCACCACTCTACACTTTACTTTTAGTCAAGGTTGCAAAACCTACGCATTCCATTCGTTAAATTATAATACCATCTTCACAAGAATGCCGCAATCCCCTTTAATAAAAAAATAAAGCAACTTGTATTCGTCGCTTTATCTACTCCTTTATTGTTCCATTTGCTTGCCTAAAAATCCCGCTGCCGAATGAGCCAGTTTAGTTTCTACTTCACCCATCCTCAACTTATTATCCTTACTTAAGAAAACAACCGCACCAATTGCATCACCTTCTGAAATGATCGGCGTAATAACCTCAGAAGTATAATCTCTCTCACTTGTATCAAACAAAATATCAATGAATTTCTTTTCATCAACACTTGCAACTATCGTTTCTCTATCATTTATGGCTACTTCTAACTCTTTACTAATCTGTTTCTCTAAAAATTCTCTTTTAGAACCCCCAGAAACAGCTATTATTTGATCCTTATCAGATATACAAATAATGTGTCCTGTTGTTTGGGCTAATGCCTCCGCATATTGTTTTGCAAAGGAACCCAACTCACCAATTGGAGAGTATTTCTTTAGTATAATTTCGCCGTCCTTATCAGTAAAAATTTCTAATGGGTCACCTTCTCTTATCCTCAAAGTTCTTCTTATTTCTTTAGGAACAACTACTCTTCCTAAATCATCTATTCTTCGTACGATTCCTGTAGCTTTCATAGTGATTTCCTCCTTATTTGTCTTACTAAACTGTCCATAATTATTATGTGTCAAAAATACTAAAATATTCATTTTGGAGGAAGACACACTAATATAATAATTACCAAAAGAAACATGTTATAGTTTAAAATATTTAATCGCGGTTTTTCCATACAATAATAAAAGCGTTCAAATGAACGCTTTTTGTTGTTAACTTTAAAATAAACTCAATGTTTCCCATGGTTCATTTTTTAATTCTATTTTTGTTTCTTTTATCCATTCTTCATAAATCTCATTAAAAGCTTGTTGTTTTAAGGTTGCGATAGCATCTTCTCTTAATGTTTCCTCCCAAAGCTTAAATTCGGCTTCATAATCAGAAATCTCTTGCTCTGTGGGTGTCTCTATCGCTAATAACTTAAAGATATGATATCCATACTCTGTTTTAATTACCTCACTAATTTGCCCAATTTTTAGATTTTCAAGTGAAGCTTTAAGTTCATCACTTAACAATACTATCGAAATCTTATATTCTCCATTTGAGTCTTTTTCAGCCTCTTCGGAATATTGGTTGATTAATGCACTAAAATCATGGCCATCTTTTGCCAATTTATAAGCTTCTTGTGCTTTTTCATAAGCTTTTTTCTGCGCTTCTTCTGGTAAAGGTACCAGTTCATCATTTGTATTTAATTCTGCCGTATTCGCAAGAATATGTTGAACTACTGATAAGGTTAATATTTCT
Organism: Firmicutes bacterium HGW-Firmicutes-1; assembly: GCA_002841625.1. Taxonomy (NCBI): domain Bacteria; kingdom Bacillati; phylum Bacillota; species Firmicutes bacterium HGW-Firmicutes-1. Next base: position 90,977 of record PHAG01000004.1, read on the forward strand.
TTTGTATCATAATTGATTAGCTTAGAATAATTTGCATCCAATAGCATAGTTTCAACAATTTGTTCTTCACTCGGTACATACTTACTATTTATCGAATCAGAAACCTCTGTAGCCAATCTAAAATCCAAAAAAACATTTTCAACAATTTGTTTTGTAATGCCGTACTTATCAACAATCTCTTCGGGAATTTCTTCATAATAATCTATTGCAATTTTTTTAGTATCTTCAACTACTGCATCTTCTAACTTAATTCCTAAGGTACTCGATTTTTTTCCAAGAATCTTATTTTTTATTAGATTATCATATGCCTGTTTCTTCGCAACCTGATCAGGTGGTATTCCTCCAGTAAAATCCTCTTTTGGAATCTCCCAAACTTCAGTTCCTCCTAATTCTTCAAAATCCTCTTTGACCTGTAAAAAATATATCATCACTTCAGCAGCTATTATCTTCTCACCGTCGATGACAACAATAGCTTGGGACTTTTGACTATTTTTTGTGACATTACAGCCAGAAAAAACTATCATGATGATCAATACAATAATCCATTTAGTCCAATGCTTTTGCGCCTTCATACTACACACTCCAATTTTTTAATTCCATTACAATTGACATCTTTGTACATATACTATTATACTTTTCTTTCATTAATCATTCAAACTTTTTATACGCTGTAATAAATTCTTAATCTGTCTGAATACTTGCTTCTTTTCGTCCTTTTTAACTGACAGTATAAAGCATATCTTTTCATTGACGGTAAATTTAAGTTTTTTACCATACTCTTTAACCAATTCCGGAATCTTTTCTGGATTAAGTGTTGCATCTTTACTAATCTCAAAAATATATTCTTCCCCTTTTTGTTCAACTGACATCATATCAAGCTCATTTGCCAACGCCTTAATGAGCGCTATCTCTAATAAATTAACTACAACTCTTGGTAATTCACCATATCTGTCGGTCAATTCGTCATGTACATCCATATAATCCTCTTCTTTTTCTATGGATGCAATCTTTTTATATGCTTCAATTTTCCTAATTTCGTCCTTAATGTACTTTTTAGGAATGTAAGCATCCACATCAATATTAATCGTGGTTTCAATTTTTTCTTTATCAGGATGATCGCTCATTTTATGAAGTGCTTGCTCTAATAACCTACAATACAAATCATATCCAACTGCATCTAAATGACCGTGCTGTTTTTCTCCTAATATATTGCCTGCCCCTCTTATTTCTAAGTCTCTCATGGCAATCTTAAAGCCTGAACCGAATTCAGTAAATTGTTTAATTGCTTGTAGTCTTTTTTCTGCAACCTCTTGAAGAACTTTATCTTTCTTATACATTAAATAGGCATATGCCACTCTATTTGACCTTCCAACCCGTCCTCTTAACTGATAAAGTTGTGATAATCCCATTCTATCAGCATCCTGAATAATGATCGTGTTTACATTTTGTATATCTAAGCCCGTTTCAATAATCGTAGTAGATACTAGCACATCAATTTCTCCATTGATAAATTCTACCATCATATTTTCCAGTTCTCGCTCACTCATTTGTCCATGGGCATATGCAACCTTCGCTTCAGGCACGAGCATAGAAATATGATGCGCAATCTCATCAATATTCTTTACTCGATTGTAAACGTAATATACTTGCCCATTCCTACCAATTTCACGATAAATGGCATCTTTAATCAATTGTTCGTTGTGCTCTAACACATAGGTTTGTATCGGATGTCTTTCTTCCGGTGGTTCTTCTAACGTACTCATATCTCTAATTCCCACCATACTCATATGTAGAGTTCTAGGAATAGGTGTAGCCGTTAAAGTTAAAACATCAATATTTTCTTTAAGCTTCTTAATCTTTTCTTTATGAGATACTCCAAAACGTTGTTCTTCATCAACAATAAGTAACCCAAGGTTTTTAAATTTTACATCCATAGAAATAATTCTATGTGTCCCAATTACAATATCAACTAAGCCCTTATTTAAATCCTCAATGATCACCTTTTGATCTTTTGGACTCTTGAATCTAGAAAGCATTTCTACCCTTACCGGAAAATCCTTCATACGTTGTAGAAAATTATTAAAATGTTGTTGTGCTAATATCGTAGTAGGTACCAAATAGGCCACTTGCTTGCCATCCTGAACAGCTTTGAAAGCAGCTCTAATTGCAACTTCTGTCTTACCATACCCAACATCACCACAAATTAATCGATCCATTATTTTATTGCTTTCCATGTCCCTCTTCGTATCTTCAATTGCACTTATTTGGTCGTCTGTTTCGTCATATGGAAACATTTCTTCGAACTCTCTTTGCCATAAGGTATCCTTGCTATAAATAAAACCTTTTCCGATCTCTCTCTTTGCATAAAGCTCAATCAAATCTTTAGCAAGCACCTCAACCTCTGATTTTACTCTTGCCTTGGTTTTTTTCCACTCATTTGTTCCAAGCTTATTAAGCTTTGGTTTTTTTCCCTCTACGCCAATATATTTTTGTATTGCATTAAGCTGATTTGTGGTTATATATAAATTTCCTCCATCTTGATAAGAAATCTTAATGAAGTCCTTACTAATCCCATCTATTTCAATTTTTTCAATCCCTCTAAATACACCTATTCCGTGATTTTCATGAACAATATAATCTCCAACCTTAAGGTCAGTAAAGCTATCTAACTTCCTTCCCTCTTTGAATTTCTTTTGTCTTGCTTTTTTCTTTTTCTTACCACCAATTTCAGTTTCTGAAAGAACTACAAATTTAGCCTGTGGGTATTCAAATCCCTTATGAAGACTTCCATAGCTTACCGTTACAATCCCATTTTTAAGGGGTTCATCTAAGGATTTTGAGAACTTTGCTTGAATATTATTTTCCAGGAGTAGATTGCTCATTCTTTCTGCCCGCGTATAAGAAGCACTCAAAAGTACGATTTGATACTCATTTTTCACAAAATAATTCAAGTCATTTTTAAGCATTTCAAAGTTATTGTGATAAGGGCTTATCGTCTTCATAGAAAATTCTATCGGTGTATGCCATTTCATAAAATGTATTTTTTGCATTAAAGTACTCATAAGCACCCTTTTATGCGTTTCCAATTTCGTAACGACTGCATTCAGATCATGAACTACCTCTAACTGCCTCTTTAGCAAGTATCCTTTTTCAAATCTGCCTTTAATGCTTTCCTCTAATTCATGTTTAATAGAATCCCATCGTTCTTTAATTCTAACGGGTTCGTCAACAAAAACCATTGGATCAATAAAATAATCAATGATTGAGCAAAGTTCCTCGTAGTAATAATTCATATACCCTTCGATACCATTAAAGTTTCCGAGGTTTTCAACCTTAGCCAATACTTCGTTGGTCACTTTTTTAAGTCTATTTGCTTCCTCGTCTTGTCCTAATTTAGAAAAATTTCTTATCATTTCCTCAGAGTCTAATTTTATTCTTGAAATTGCTAAACTGATGGATTCATCTGTTACAACGATTTCTCTTGCAGGTAAAACCATAATCAATTCTTTGTTTTCTATTGACCTTTGACTTTCAGGATTTACCAATCTAATGGAATCGATTTCATCATCAAATAATTCTATTCTAAACAGATTATCTTCATTAACTGGGTAAATATCAATAATACCTCCCCTAACAGAAAATTGACCTTTTGCATCAACCTGATCATTTCTTTCGTATCCCATATAGGTAAGTTGTTTCGAAAGACTAGGTATATTTAAAGTGCCTCCCACCTTAAAGCTAAGTGTATTCTCCAAAAAAATATCCTTATGAATAATGGGATCCATCAATGCTTCAATAGAAATTACTACAGTAATCTTGTCTCCATCTAATATCCTTTTGATTACTTTAAGCCTCTCTCTAACAATATCGTTGCTATGAACATCTGCGCTATAAAAAATGATATCCTTTGATGGATACAGCATTACCTGCTCTCCTTCAAAGAACTTCATATCCTCTTCGATTTCTTTTGCTCTAATGTCATTATAGGTTATTATGAGTTTTATGTTTTTATTTCCTAGTGCGTGCATTAAGTGACTTTTTGCTGAATCTGCCACGCCCGAAATACATGTTGGCTCTTTATCGTATTTGATTTTCTTTGTAGCACTTTCAAAAGCCTCTAATTTCATTAACGGACTAATCAATCCATTCATCTTGTCACTCCTTATTCATCTAACTATGCTATCTCATTCCTATTATAGTCTATTGAAAAAATATTTCAACCCAAAAAAAAGCTCCAAGGCACTTGAGGAATGCCAAAGAGCTTGGGGCCTAATTAAATTAAAACTCTAAATCGGTAGTATATTGATTTTTGGATTTTTCCATTGAGTACTTCTTTTGATGATCATACATATATGCATCATAAGTTGTATCTACTGTAATCCATCTTTTCTCACCGGAAATATATATTTCATTCCACGCATGATAAACATCAGTTGTTGTTGATTCACCCTTAATTAGTTTCGTAGGTATCCCTTGGCTTCTTAACATAGCCGCTAGAAGTACCGAATAATCAAAACAAATACCTTTTTCATCCCGTAATATCTGATCAATATCTGGCAAGTAATCATAGGATAACTCTTCAATTTTTTTATAATCATAATCTACATTTTTTACAACATAGGAATATAACACATCAATTTTTTCTTTTTCAGTTAATTTACTTGAATTGTTTTTTGTTTTCGCTATTTTTTTCTTCCCAGCATCATCTATCAACTTTTTAGCTAGAATAATTGCAGCATCATCTGAGAACCATTGAACTTGTTGGGTTGAAGCAAGAAAAACATCGTTTGCAGCTTTCACTACAACGTCACCAGATTCTGAATAAACATTTTTATATTTAGAACCAGTTGTATTTTCGTATATTTTTACTGTATATTTACCGTTTCCTAATTGTAATGGATAGTTCACATAGTCTTTACCATTGGCAACATTATAAGTGTACTTTTTCTCTCCACTTTGTATAACTAGCTTTGATTTAATCTTAATCCCAGTATTCATTAGAACTTTGACAATACCATTACTACTATAACTAAAGTCAACGTCATACGCCAAAACATCTTTCGCTACGATGTCAACATTAAATATGCTTGTTATGAATACAATTGTCAATAAAAATACATTGATCTTGCTTTTCATAAGAACACTCCTTCGGCAACCGGCTACAATTCAAATAAATGAAAGGTCCTATGGTTTTGCGTCCCTATCTTTCAATAGGTTTGCCCTTATCGGTAAGTAACAAATAAAAAAACTCCCTTTCGGTAGCTAGGCTGCCATATTAAAGGCCCTGTAGCTTTGCGTCCCAACCTTTCGATTGGTTTGCTATTATCGGTGAAAGTACCAAAATTTGCTTATATTAAATTATTATATTTATTGACAGTATCAGTGTACCACAGATTGTAACTTTATGCAAGTATATTTTTCAATATACCATAAATTTTTTCAATATACCATAAATTTCCACTTTATTCGCCTTTACTTACAGCATGGATAATCAATCTGCTATCTGGATTTATTTCCGGATGACAAGTAATGAGAGTTAATACCCTATGCTCTGAACTTCCGTTTAACACTGAGGTATCGTTTGGTTTTACAAAAAGCTTTTCATATACCTCATAATTAACTTTAGTGCCATCTCCCTTTTGAATCACTATAAAATCACCTACATCCAACTCATCTAATCTATTAAAAAAAGTACCAAAGGTATGGCTTCTATGCCCTGCTAACACTGCATTTCCGACATCTCCTAAGGATGCTGATTCAGTCATATGTCCGACTGCAAATTTTAAAGTTTCAAGATTCACACCATCTGCAATAGGTAGTTTGATATTTATTTTATCAATAAAAATGGTTCCAATCGTCTTAGGCATTTTCTTTATTGTAGTGCTCTTTGGTTGTCCTTGTTCAATATTCTCCGCATTAACAACAATCTCCTCTTGGTTACCACTATCTGCTCCCCACGCAAGCACTTCATCTAAATTGTTATTAGCATCAGCTTGTGTCATGTCTCTATTTTCAAGTTCAAGATAAAAGCTCTCAAGCATGTCCTGTTGCTTCTTATTTGTAATGAACTTTCCTACGATCGGAATGGCAATAATAAGGATACCCGCTATAATAAGCAAAGAGCCTAGATGGCGCTTTCGTATATTCTTTTTAACAGATACTTCTAGGTTACTTTCCGTTTTCACTTTATCATCATCCATTTCAATGCTCCTTTAATTGAAAACATTCATAGCAGCCTCAACATCACTTGCAATAATCTTTTCTACAGCCTTTGATGCTTTTTCAACACCATCAATTACTGTTGGCAGTTCATTCTTATTAAATCTCGACAACACATAGTTTGCCAAATCCCATCCTGGCGGCTTTTCTCCAACGCCAAATTTTATTCTATTGAATTCATTTGTGCCCAAATGACTAATAATGCTCTTGATTCCATTGTGGCCACCCGCGCTACCTTTGCTACGAATTCTTAAGGCTCCAAGATCAAGGCTTGTATCATCATAAATTATGATGATGTTCTTTATTTCTTCTTTATAAAAGCTTAGTAGCTCATTAACACATTCTCCGCTAAGGTTCATATAAGTTTGTGGTTTAACAACCATTACCTTTTCGCCGCAAACAATCCCTTGTCCAATCAATGCTCTATGCTTTTTAATATTGATTTTAATTCCGTTATCGTAGGCAAAGCGTTCTACAACCTCAAAGCCAATATTATGTCTAGTAGAATCATACTGTGATCCCGGATTTCCAAGTCCTATTACAAAATACATGTTGTTTCACCCTTCAAATTTGTCATTTATAAAAATATATTATTATTATACTTGAAAGCGACTGTTTGTTCAATGTTATTCTGGGATTAAAGATTCGCTTCACATGAGTAAAAGGTACAAATTAAAGAAGCCCCAAACATTACATTGAAGGCTTCCTCATTAACATTATTGTGCGAAAGCTATTCCCCCGCTTTTAATTCGCACTTTACGGGACCGATCTTTTCGATTCTAATCACGCATTTATACTCTTATTACCCTCATCCATTACAATAGCAAATCATATCGCCATTCATTTATACAACATTTTCAAAATGAAAACAATAGAAAGTGGGTAAAACTGTATTTTTAGAGTATAAAAATGTTTTAAAAACATTTTCATACTCTAGAAAGACCATTTCACCCACTCATTTTACGGAAGCATCACTATAACTGTAATCATATTGATAGAGTTAACAATTTCGATTTTTCCACCATATTTTTTTATTATTTTATTTACATTGTATAATTTGTATCCACTATTTTTGCTTCTAGTAGAGTATCCTTTCTTAAGGATATTGCTAATGATTTCTTGAGATATGGGGATTCCAGTATTGGTTATCATAATCATTTTATTATGATCTTTCTTCTTCATGGTTATCGATATTTTTTTATTGCTATTTTCAGCAAAAAGAGTAGCGTCTCTTGCATGATCAACAAGATTACACAATACCTTGACCATTTCGTTATCCTTTAATGGATATACAGGCAATGGCATATCATATTTAAACTCAAATTCAATTCCCATACTATTCATTTCACAGCTTTTACTAAATAACAGAGAGCTTATTATGCCGTTATTTGTATTTAAAAAATTTTCATTTTTTTTGGTTGAGGTTAGTATAATATCATCAATATATTTGATAATTTTAGTGTGTTTATCCATTTCCGCAATACTGTATATTGCTTGAATGTGATTTTTAAAATCATGTTGCTTGGTTCTTGTTTCGTCAATTAATCTTTCTAATATAGGATTGTAATCCGTATAAATTTTATTTATTTTTCTTCCTTCTTTGACTTTCACTATCACAAAAAAAACAATTATAACCATTAACGTCCAGATAATAATCAAGGTCAATCCTAATAATATATATCTCCAATGATTAGCTTGATCTATACCTTTTAAGGAAGCAAAGATAACCATTCTCCATAATTTCAATACCAGTCACCCCATTCAAATTTCTTTTTCAATTCATCTTTGAATGTTTCTCCAATTAACGCAACCTTATCATAACTATCGAATATTATACTACTTGCACTTCGCTTATTACGAATGATACTACTTACATATTGTGTATTCACTATGTATGCTTTATGAGATCGAACAAAGGTGTTAGCTAGTAGGGATTCTATTTGAGTCATTACCTTTTTTAACGAAGTCTTCGTTTCCTTGTATAAGCCAAGTTTGGAATGATAGTAAATGAATCTCCCTTGTGCTTCGATAAAATAGAGATCAGATAATAGAATTTTATTCGTTATATTACCATTGGTGATGGTAAGGTATTTTCTTTTATCTAATACTTCCTCTTTACTTATGCCTTTTGCAAGCCTTTTGATAACCTCAATAACCTCTTCCATTTTAAAAGGCTTCTCAATAAAATCATAACAATGATACTCGTGTAATGCTTTAGGCAAGAAAGTAATATGGGTTGTTATAAAAATAATTGGGATTAATTCGTATCGTTCTATTCCTCGAATATTTTGGGCTATATCCATTCCGCTAAAGTCTGGCAGCTCAATATCCAATAAAAACATATCAATATAATTATTTTCTAATAATTCCATGGCTCTATTGCCTGTTGCAGCTTCTAATACTCTACAATTTTCAAGGTTTTTTTGCAAAGTTTTTACAAGGCTTTTTCTAGTTACTTCATTGTCTTCAACTACAAGAATATTCATAATTCGACCATCTCCAATTAAACTCTACAATTATAACGTAGTATATCATAGTTCCCGACGGCTTTCAATGATAATACAAGTGAACGCCAACAGCTTTACAAAATCACTTTTATAGTAAAACAAAAGCCTATTTGTAGCAACTCAATGGCTATAAATAGGCTTAATCTATCATTTAGTGAAATAGCTTTGACACAGATTCATTGTAGTGAATGCTATGTATGGATTCTGCTAAAATTTGTGCAACTGAGAGCTGCTTAATTTTATCAGATTTTTTTTCTTCAGGTAACGCAATGGTATCTAGTATAACCAACTCTTTTATAGCTGATTTTTCAATTCGTTCAAGGGCTGGCCCCGATAATACCCCATGGGTACAACAGGCAAAAACCTCTATCGCGCCATGATCCTTTAATGCATTTGCAGCATTACAGATGGTTCCAGCTGTATCTATCATATCATCTACTAAGATTACCTTTTTGCCTTGTACGTTACCTATTATATGCATTACTTCACTTACGTTTGCTTCTGCTCTTCTTTTATCTATAATTGCCATTGGAACATCTAACTTTTCAGCAAATGCGCGAGTTCTTTTAACACTACCCACATCTGGAGCTACTACTGCAATTGTGTCTTTATCTTCGGAGAATTTATCAGAATAATATTTGACGAGTAAAGGTGTTCCTCTCATATGATCAACTGGTATCGTAAAGAATCCTTCAATTTGCGCACAATGTAAATCCATAGTTAAAATTCTGTCTGCACCTGCTGATTGAATTAAATCAGCTACCATTCTTGCACTGATTGGATCTCTCGCTCTAGCTTTTCTATCTTGTCTAGCATATCCATAGTAAGGCATTACTGCTGTAATTCTACCCGCTGATGCCCTTCTTAAAGCATCAATCATAATGAGTAATTCCATTAAATTATCATTTCCTGGTTGAGAAGTTGGCTGAATGATAAAGCAATCTACACCACGTACCATTTCATTCACCTTAACATAAGTTTCTCCATCACTAAAATGACCCGCTTCTGATTGTGATAACTCTAACCCCAAGAACCTTGCTATATTCTTAGCTAATTCCTTGTGTGCACTTCCTGCAAAAATCTTAATGCCTTCTGTGTTTTTGATAGTACTCGTCATTTTGATAATTCCTCCTATAATCTATTCAAGAAAATCGGCTAGGTAAAAATACAATCCTCGTTACACAACTGCCGCTTTTCCAATTACTATGCAAAACATTCTTGCTTTTCCAATTACCTATGCAAAACTAAAAAGGCTTATTTCGTTTACGTTTAACCCAATCTTCTATATTAACTTGTTGTGCTCTAGCAATTCCCAAACTATAGGCAGGAACGTCTTTTGTAATTGTTGATCCTGCAGCCGTATAAGCTTTTTCTTCAACATTAACCGGAGATATCAGATTTGTATTGCATCCAATAAATGCATAATCTTTAATTGATGTTCTATGTTTATGAACGCCATCATAATTTACCACTACTGTTCCACAACCAAAATTAACATATTCACCTACATCAGCATCGCCGATATAAGTCAAATGGGACACTTTTGTATTGTTACCAATCATGGCATTCTTTATTTCCACAAAATCGCCAATCTTCACATGATCACCTATTGTACAATCAGGTCTAACATATGCATATGGACCAACATTTGTATGCTCGCCTATTGAACTTTTAATCACTGTGGATTGATCTATTGTAGAATAATCATTCACTACACTACTAATGAGCTTGGCATTTGGACCTATCGTACAATTTACTCCAATAGATGTTTTGCCTTCAAGAAAGGAGTTAGGATAAATAACCGTATCCATACCTATTACTACATCTTTCCCAATATAGGCTTGCTCAGGATTGATCATTGTAACTCCACTTAACATATGCTGTTCATTAATTCGCTTTTGCATGATTTTTGAGACTTCTGCCAATTGCACTCTAGAGTTAACTCCAATAATCTCTTCATATGAATCAATTATTAATGCATCAGCTTTTAATTTTTTCTCTATAACGTAAAGGACTGCATCAGGTAAATAATATTCTCCCTGGGCATTGTGAGGTGTAATTGTCTTTAAGGCTTCTTTAAGAACGGCTGCATCAAAGCAGTACATACCTGAATTTATTTCATTTACTTTTAGTTCTTCAAGGGTTGCATCTTTATGTTCTATACTTTTTATAAAAGTGTTATTATTATCTCTAATAATCCTTCCGTATCCTTCTGGATTTGAAACCAACGTAGACAGTACAGTAACAGAATTCCCATTTGTGTTATGGTAATCCACCATACCTTTAAGAGTATTTCCCGTAATGAGTGGCGTATCTCCGAAAAGAATTAACACATTGCCTTCATCGCCAATAAATTTGTCAGCTTGCATCACTGCATGACCTGTTCCAAGCTGTTCCTTTTGTTCAACAAACTCTACTTCACAAGGTGTTTCATTGATTACTGTTTCCGCTTTGTGTCCAACAACAACACAAACTTCTTCGGCTCCTGCTTCTTTAGCCGCTTCAATAACATAGACAAGCATCGATCGATCAAGTACTTTATGCAAAACTTTTGGTATTTCAGATACCATTCTCGTTCCTGCACCAGCTGCCAAAATCACTGCTTTTAGCTTACTCATTAACAGCTCCTCCTTATTCTACTTTTTTTGCCTTACCCATTGTACAATAATTATCCATAATTATCAATGTTAAAAAATTACAAAAAAACTTTAGAGAACAACGCGCTTGTCGTCGTATTACATAACATCTTTGCTCTCCTTGTTCTATACTTCGTGAGAAATCTAAGCTTTCCACTGGAAAAGAAAATCGGCTTCAGCCGCTTTTCTTATACCTTATGCGGAACTTTCTTCGCTGATAAAAAAGGCACTTCTGCATAGAAGTGCCTAAAAAAAGTTAATCTACATCTTCGGAAATTGCAATTTCATCAATTGCATTGTCGGTTAATAAGATGGCTTGATATTTTTCTAATATGGACTTTTGGATTCTATCCCTAGTTTCAGAATTAATAGGATGCGCTATGTCTCTGAATTCACCATCTAGAGCTTTTCTACTTGGCATAGCAATAAATAACCCTTTTTCCCCTTCGATAATCTTAATATCATGTACTACAAATTCATTTTCGAAAGTTACCGATACCACAGCTTTCATTTTACCATCTTTTGCAACTTTACGTACTCTTACATCTGTAATCTCCATAAGCTAACCCCTTTCTGTAACTTGATGTTCGAGGTTTAAAACCCTCTTGTGCCCTTTCACATTCTCTTTGTTTTACTAAGGTTAAAAATAAATACTTCTCAATTTAATTATAGTATAACCTTAATATTTTATCAATGCTTTTTTGTATATTCTCACCAATTTTAATCGATATTTTATGAGAGAGCAATAAATTTTAACATATTGTTTTGTCATTAGGGTATTATTTTACTTCATTCGACAAGAGTCCGCATATAGCAATTTTTTTCTTCTATTATTGGATTTTTTTACAAATAAAACGGTTCTCGCTTTATAACAATTTCTATTTCACCTGCATTGGCTTTGTGTACTGAATCATTTGGTATGTTGGATCTACTATCAACAATGCAATTTTCAATTAAGCAGTTATCACCCACATATGTTCCATTTAATATAATTGAATTTCGAACAATTGTATTCTTACCTATAAAAACTTTTCTAAATAACATAGAATCTTCAACTTGACCATTAATGATGCAACCACTAGAGGATAGACTGTTTCTTACTCTTGCACCAACATTAAATTTAGCTGGTGGTTCGTCTTCAACCTTGGACATGATAGTTGGCTCAGTTCTAAAAAAGGTATCTCTTATGCTCTTTTCTAAAAAGTCCATATTTGTTTTAAAGTATGCTTCTAGACTAGCTATACTTCTCCAATAGCCCTCATGAATATATGCATAGATCTTCTTTTGTTTTCTATATCTAATAATAATATCATTTACAAAATCGTAACGTTCTTCTTTTGCAATTTCTTCGATCAGTTCAATTAAAAGTCTTCTTCTAATAATGTAAATTCCAGTAGATACAATATTTCCTTGTGGTGTAATCGGCTTTTCTTCAAGCTCAATGATACGGTTATCATCATCAACTTGTACTACTCCAAATCTATGCAAATTCTCATCTTTGATCTCTTTACAAATAATTGTAATGTCAGCTCTTTTATCAACATGATATGCTAAAACTTCATTGTAATCTATTTTGCAAATGCCATCTCCTGAAGCAATAATTGCATAGGGCTCATGGCTACTTTTTAAATATTCCATATTTTGATAGATTGCATCCGCTGTTCCTCTATACCACATGCTATTATCATGAGTAATATATGGCGTGAAAACAAATAGGCCACCATGCTTTCTTCCAAAATCCCACCATTTTGATGAACTTAAATGTTCTACTAAAGGTCTTGAATTATACTGCGTTACAACAGCAACCTTATTAACTCCTGAATTTGCCATATTGCTTAATGCGAAATCAATTGCTCGATAACTTCCAGCTACTGGCATTGCAGCAAGAGCTCTCTGATATGTCAATTCCTTAAGTCTTTCATTTTTACCACCCGCTAAAATAATACCTAAGGCTCTCATTCTTCAACCTCCTCTAATATTAAATTTTCTCCACTTTCTAATCTATTGTTTAAGAAATTAGCACTGTTTAATTTTCCATAAAGAGCACAATTTTTTCCTACAACTACATTGTTAGGTATAAATGTTTTTTCTCCAATCACTGTCAATCCTGATTCATAGATATTCGGTAATTCTTTATTGATAGAATAATCACCATAACCAAGCTTTACTCCATCACCGATGTTGCATTCTTCCGCAATAATGGTACGATCAATATAACAATTGTCAGATATTTTTGTATCGCTCATAATGATAGAATTTTTAATGACTGTTCCTTTTCCAATGGTTACATTAGAACCAATAACAGAATTATAGACTTCGCCATATATTTCAGTACCATCACCTAATATGCACGTTTCCAGATTTGCATCAGATCCTATAAATTGAGGCGGTTGAATTGCATTTTTAGTGTAAATTTTCCAATATGGCTCGTATAAATTAAACTCAGGAACGATATTGATTAGCTCCATATTTGCTTGCCAATACGCCTCTAGTGTTCCTACGTCTTTCCAAAAGCCATCAAATTCATAAGCATATAGACTATTGCCCTTTTTTAATAAAGATGGAATAATATGTTTACCAAAATCACTGTCATCATGTCTTTTTTCATTGGCCAATAGTGCTTGTTTAAGAACTTTCCAATTAAATATATAAATACCCATAGAAGCCAAGTCGTTTTTTGGGTTTTTAGGTTTCTCTTCAAATTCAACAATCTTATTATCTTCCCCAGTATTCATAATACCAAATCTATGTGCTTCATCCAACGGCACTTTAAGCACTGCTATCGTTGCATCTGCATTTTTTTTCTTGTGACAATTTAACATCATTTCGTAATCCATTTTATATATATGATCACCAGATAATATTAGAACATATTCTGGATCATAATAGTCCATAAAAGGTATATTTTGAAATACTGCATTTGCAGTACCCGAATACCACGCACCACTTGCATCGCTTACATACGGTGGTAGTATTGTTACCCCACCATAACTTCTATCCAAATCCCACGGAATTCCAATGCCAATATGACGATTCAACTTTAAGGGTTGATATTGAGTTAAAACTCCTACCGTATCAATTCCTGAATTGATACAATTGCTTAATGGAAAATCGATTATTTTATACTTGCCTCCAAAGGCAACTGCGGGCTTGGCAATATGTTTTGTCAAAATTCCCAGTCTACTTCCTTGCCCTCCAGCTAACAACATTGCAACAATCTCTTTTTTTTGCACGCCTTTTCCTCCCATTGAATGTTTATACTCTGTCTTTTTATCACACGAATGCCTATTCAATCAAACTATAAACAATTATCTATTTTTTTGGATATATCTTTATTGTTTTTCTTTCCTCATCAATATCTTCTAGTTCTATAAGTGAATAATAGTTCTCAACAAGCTTTTTTACCGGCTCCTTCGTTGCCATTACCACTGAAACACCCACTACCTTTACATCAAATTCCTTCATCAAATCAATTACACCCTTCGCTGTCCCTCCCGCCTTCATGAAGTCATCTACAAACAATACTTTGCTTCCTCTTTCTAATGCTCTAATTGGCAATGCCATTGTCTTAATTGTTCTTGATGAACCAGCCAAGTAATTCATCTGAATAGTTGGCCCTTCCGTAAGTCTGGCTGATTTTCTTACTATAATGATTGGCTTATTCAGCATCCCTGCAAGCACAGTTGCAAGAGGAATGCCCTTTGTTTCTATAGTAACAACATAATCAATTTCTTGATGCAAAAAAGAAGTAACCATGGCTCTGGCAATCTTTTTAAGCTTTCTAGGATCATAGAAAATGTCGTTCATATACAAATATCCACCGGTTATTATTCTTTTTTTATCATTTAAGTTTTTACATAACTCAATTTTTTCATCTTCCATTTGTTCTTTCGTAAAAGTGGGTGCATAGTAAACTCCCCCGGAAGCTCCAGCTAGTGAATATATTTCTCCTTGATTAGTACTTTTTAAAAGCTTCCCTATAACATCTACATCTTCACTTAAGGTTGATTTTGCACAATCTAATATTTCAGAAAAGTATTGAAGAGTAAAAACCTTTGATGGATTTTCTACAAGTATTTTGGTTATATAGGATAGTCTTTCTGCCTTGTTAAGTTTATTATTCACAATTTTCACCTTTTACTTCCTCACAATTAATAATTAATTACATTATACTCTATTTCCACGAATTATTTAACTACTTTTCAAAAAAATGTTCGGATTTTAAGGAAAACCCTTTAAAAATAAATGAATAATGGTTATAATACAATTAATGTTTGTTTCGTAAATGATAAACGATTCATAATATATATTGTTAGGAGATTATAGAATGTATAAAATTGATTTTAATAAACCTTTGAACGTACATTTCATTGGCATCGGTGGCATTAGTATGAGTGGTCTTGCAGAAATACTAATTAACAATCACTTTACTATTTCCGGTTCCGATATAGCACATTCAAAAATGACAGAACACTTACAAAGCATAGGTATAACTGTTTATATAGGTCACCATGCAGAAAACTTAACGAACTCTTTAGATTTAATCGTTTATACGGCTGCTATTTCTAAAGATAATCCCGAGCTATTGTCGGCAAAGGCATTGTCAATTCCAACTATGGATAGGGCTGAACTTCTTGGCCAAATAATGGCTAATTATACCCATTCTATTGGTGTTGCAGGTACTCATGGTAAGACAACAACGACTTCTATGATGTCTCAAATCCTGCTAGATGCAAATTTAGATCCTACAATAACTGTTGGGGGCATACTTGATATACTTGATGGTAATATTCGAGTTGGTAGCTCTAATTATTTTATTACAGAAGCTTGCGAATATGCCAATAGTTTTTTAAAATTTTCACCACTTATAGCAATTGTTCTAAATGTGGAAGAAGATCATCTAGATTTTTTCAAGGATATCAATGATATTAGAAGCTCCTTTGCTGGATATTTAAATAATGTACCCGAAAATGGTTATATCATTATGAATAGTGATATCGAAAACTATTTAGGTTTATTAGAAGGACTTAATTGCAATATCATTACCTATGGTACAAATGAAGCTATCTCCGATTGGACATGTAAAAACGTAAGCTTTAACGAAAAAGGTTGCGGCAACTATGACTTATATTATAAGGCAAAGCTAGTTGATCATATTCAAATTAACTCAACTGGAATCCATAATGTATATAACTCAATTGCTGCTATAGCAGCTGCCCATACGATTGGAATAGACATCACCTCATCAAAAAGCTCTCTTGAAAATTTTTCTGGGCCTAAAAGACGATTTGAGTATAAAGGTTCTTTAAAGGGAGTAACTGTTATCGATGATTATGCTCATCACCCTACCGAAATTGAAGCTACTATTAAAGCAGCACAAAAACTTGAATATAATAAGTTATGGATTGTATTTCAACCTCATACTTATTCTAGAACAAAAGCTTTTCTAAATAACTTTGCAAAAGCATTGTCAATAGCTGACCATGTCATAATCACGGATATTTATGCTGCAAGAGAAAAAGATCCAGGTGATATTCATTCAACTGACTTATTAGTACAAATGAAAGATATAAATGAAAACTGTCATTATTTTGCTTCTTTTGATGACATTGAAATATTTTTATTAGAGAATCTTGTTCCTAACGATGTGTTGATAACTATGGGAGCTGGAAATATTTATATTGTTGGCGAAGATCTCCTTAATGGATAGTTTTCCACACTATCCACATACTTATTAACATATGTTCGTATTTTTTTATGTGAATAACTTGGTTTACATAAAAACACCCAAAAAAATCAACTTTATCAGCAAAATGCTTGAAAATAAGCTCATTATTTTCAAGCATTTTTAATTATGGCATTTTATGTAAAATGCTATCCACATTATGCACATACTTATTAACAGCCAAAATTCGTCCTTTTTATGTATTTTTTCTTATAAAATATACTAATCCGATCAGTTATGACTTATTTCATTCATAAAATCCTTGCCCAAACATTTTATTTTTAATCCGTCATTTTATTTAGCACAAGGCGAAAAATTTATGGTATAATTAATTTATTACTTGATGATCAAGCTATTTGGTTAACATAATCACTAAGAAAAAGGATTTGTAAAGCATGAATACGATAAAAATCAATCCATCTTCAAATAAAAACTACATATTTGTTCCTAATTGGTTTGTCGACGACTATATGGCAAACTCAAATGGTGATTTTGTTAAAGTTTACCTTCTATTGCTTCGTTATGATTCTAATGATACCAGCGAGTTCTCTACGACAAATTTCGCTGATCAGCTCCATTTAACAGATTCTGACATCATAAGAGCACTGAAATATTGGGCTTCAATGAAGATCCTGAGTCTTGAAGAGAAGGGCAAAGAAATCACTGCAATTTCTTTTTTAGAACCCAATCAACCTGAAAGCGAAGTAGCAATTGCACTTGAATCGAAACCTCTTGAAGTTGATACTCTTCATTTAGATCTATCAACAAAGCCTCAATACAACATGGAAGAATTATCCGCCTTTGTAGCTGCAACAGCTTATAAGGACTTAATATATGTTACTGGTAGATACTTAGGTAAAATTTTAAATCAACAAGATTTGGGTACTTTAATTAGTTTTCATGATTGGCTAGGCTTACCTATAGACGTTATAGAATGGCTCATTGAATATTGCGCATCAAATGATCATAGAAATATGCGTTATATAGAAAAAGTTGCTATAGAATGGGCTGATAATAATATTGATTCATTAGATAAAGCAAAGGTACATACAGAAACCTATAACAAGAAATACTATGCTATAAAAAAAGCGCTGGGCTTTGCAAATAGAAATCCAGTCCTTTTTGAAATCAAAACAATGGATAAATGGATTGAAGAATATCGCTTCGATTTAGAAATTATTCTTGAGGCTTGTAATCGTACTATGAAACAAGCTCCAAATGGTTCTTTTAACTATACAGATAAAATCTTAACCCAATGGTATAAAAAGAAAGTACATACATTACAAGATATTAAACTACTAGATCAAGAACATAACTCAAAATCCACGCAGGCAAAAGGTTCTATAACACCTATAACTTCAAATAACAAGTTTATTAACTTTGAACAAAGGGATTATGACTTCGACAAAATCGAAAAGAAAGCTATGGAAATGGTTTTAAAAGAAAATACTGAAGGGGGTTATAAATAATGCCCTTATCTTCTTCTCAATTTAAATCAATATTACGAGAATATGATTATAAAAGAACAAAAAATGCGCAAACACTACGCGATAGGCACATTGAGATTAAAGAAAAAATTAGCAAAATAGAAGTATTAGACGCTAAAATAGCAACTAGAGGAATTGACGCCTCTAAGCTTATTATAAAAGAACCTCAAAATAGAGATTTGCATTTACAAACATTAAAAACTGAACTTCAAGTACTCAAAGAAGAAAAACAGAATTTATTAGAAAAATATGGATATAATAAGTTTTACTTAGATCCTATTTACGATTGTGAAATATGCAAAGATACTGGTTATGTAGAAAGCAAGAAGTGCTTATGCTTAAAACAATCCTTAGTTGATATCGCCTATGAACAATCTAATTTAAAAGACATCTTGTTAAAAGAGAATTTTTCCACTTTCTCCTTTGATTATTATTCCTCAGATAAGCTTCAAGGTGTAGGCACCTCTCCTTTAGAAAACATGAAGGGCGTTTATCACAGATGTAAGAAATTTGTTGAAAGCTTTGATCAAGAGTTCTCAAATTTAATTCTTTTTGGGCAAACAGGCCTCGGAAAAACCTTTCTTTGCAATTGCATTGCTAAGGAATTACTAGATTCTTCCTATACTGTGCTGTATTTGTCGGCTTTTAAATTGTTTAAGCTTCTTGAAACCTATCGCTTCAAAAATGATGATCAAGAAATATCTTTTGATGATATAGACGATATCTACACTTGTGACTTACTAATAATCGACGACCTTGGTTCGGAAGTAATCAACTCTTTCACAAGCTCAGAATTATTCAGCTGTTTAAATACTCGCTTGTTAACAAAAAAACCAACAGTTATTTCAACAAATCTTCACCCATCAGGCTTATCGAAGTACTATTCCGATCGAATCGTATCGAGAATCCTAGGTGATTTTGCAGCTTTGCAGTTAATCGGAGACGATATTAGACTCCAGAAATATAATTAGTTTTTTAGCAACATCATATTTTTTGCACGTATAGCTCAATTGGATAGAGCATCCGGCTTCGGACCGGAGGGTTGTGGGTTCAAGTCCTATTGCGTGCGCACAAAAAAAGACAACGATTTTATCAGCTTTCTAGCAGTCGTTGTCCTTTTTTTCGCTCATTTTTAGGTAACTAATGTGTCGTTAAGTCTTTTTAGGTAGACCCTATCTACCTTGTAGAAATTGTCTTTTCCCATTAATTTATAAGTGTTGGCTAAGTGCAAATATCCATTTGTTATGCCTATATCACTATGACCTAGGAGTACAGCCAAACTTGCAACATCACCGCCACATAATACATAACTCGTTGCAAAGGTATGTCGAAATAAGTGGTTCTTCATTCTATCAATTCCTGTCTTTAGTCTAATACGCCTTACAACATTTTTAGCACCTTCATAAGTATAATGGTCACCCGATATATTTTGCAGAACATAATCATTGTCACAATGTTTACGATATAGATAGATGTACTTGTACATGATACTTTTTAAATGACTTGGTAAAGGGACTATTCTATCTTTGTTATGTTTTGAATCCTTAATATGTAAGAATCCCTTATCAAAGTATACATCTTGAATCTTTAGGTTATATGTTTCTGATATTCTTAAGCCACAATCGAGCATTAAGTGAATCATTATGTAATTCCTTAAGCCTGTAGAACATTTCAAATTGCAGTGTTCGTCGATTGACTTGATTTCATCTAAGAATAACGGTACTAATATTTTCTTATCTCTGCTTACAGCCTTCATTTTTCTAGATATATTTGCTTCAAGGTATTCCTGTTCATATAGCCACTTGAAGAAAAACTTCACTGGATCAGCATAATATTTTACTGTTGCGCTGCTTAACTTGTCTTTACCTTCTCCTCTACCCGAAAGTTTCTTTCTTGTTCTCAATTCCTTTACATAGAAATTGTAATCAGTGTGCTTAATTTCATCTATGGTCATATCATGAGTTGACTTTCCATATTCCCTTTGTAGATACTCGAAAAAGTATCTTAGATTTTCTCTATAATACTTTACTGTCTTATCTGCTGAAAAACATTCCTTTTCATTTAAGAATAGGTTTACTGCTTTATCTAAATCTAGTGTCATATTTTTTCCCTCACTTTATAAAATTACTTCTATTTCAGAATAGTATTTTTTCTTTTTCTCAACTTCCTCTTTAAACGTACTGTCTTTATTCTTAGATAGATATTCTAGCATAGAATATTTTAATGACAATATCGCATCATCAACATTATCAATATTAAGCAGAGCAGACAATGAAGTAAGATAACCAACAGCACTTGGAACATATTTACTAGTATCCCTCAGACGTTGTACTGAACGCTCTATGTAACCATTAAATTCTAGGTAATCATAACCTTTTTGAATCTCAATCCATAAAGGGTTTAACTTACAATTTTCGCGCCTTGTTGCTGTACTTAAATCAACATATCTTAACCACTCATTGGTTAGATAGTTCCATAATGAGTTGATATTGTTTCTTAAATCATCCCATGAGTCAATATTACATTCCTTTAGAAAATCCCTATGGAGTTCAAATTCTATATTCCAAACATTAAATATATCTAGCTTAGACTTGTCCCATATATCGAAAAACCAGTACTTGTCACGCTTTTCGATTACTTCTCTAGTTTTATTGTATATTCGACATAGGCATTTATTTGTTGTCCTAGATCCAAAGTACAAGGATTCTATATTTCTATCACATCTATGTAAACTATCTTTTCTAAATCTTCCCACAAAGGAATCTACGTCACTTACATTAAAACTTAATCCATCCATATGTAATGCTAAGTCGCATCGGTTAACCTTAGTATTGATTATGTGATTAAATGCTGACCTTATAAAACTAGCAACATAAGAATATGAATTCATCACTTTCTCCCACAGTAATCCTGACTTAAATCTTACAACAATAGGATAGAAACTCTTTGTGTTGCTCCTATACATTGCGAGCCTTAATTCGATTAAGTCATTGTGTAATAGATAAGCGTAACCCCTTGCACCAGTAGGCATTATTTCAAATTCCATATCTTTTATAGATATGTACTCTTTCGTGTCTAAATTGGCATATAAATGCTTTCTTGATTTTTCTTTTGCTTCATCCAATATACCTATATATTTTTTTATTACGTGTTCATAATCCAATACATCGAAAGATATTATCAATGTATCAATATTAAAAATACTTGCCATATTTACACCTCACATTTTTATTTTTTCCATAAGAAAAGGAAACCTGTTAAGATTTCCTTTAAAAATGTAAATATATTTTTCTTCTATGAATATTAACTACGATATCCATGTTGATAAATCTTCAAAACTACCTATTGTTTTCTTCATATTTGCATGGCCTATGGCTATCCCTACGCTCGTAAGTTCAAATTTTCTCATTGTAGAGTTGTTCCATATATCAATAACTTTTTTCATAAATTCACACTTTTGTATAACCTCTTCTTCAATTTCTATATCTGTCAATTTGCTATCCATATATAATCTAAATATTTTATCACTATCTTCTTTAATTAGTGAATCATTATTATCTCTCTCAAAATTTCTCCACGATATAGCACTTAACTGGAATTTGTCTTCATCTCTTGTACTAGCATCAAAATATTTATCAATCATCATAGGACTAATCTCTTCTAGAGAGAATTCTTCCAATTCAATGCCTTTGCTAAATAAACCGCCATATTTTTCAGATAACAGTGTTCCAAAAAATTCCCCGCTGCCTTTATCTTGTCCACAACCCGCATATTCTAGATGTTGATAGCAAATCAAGCTTTTTGCCAAAGACCCAGCTAAAGGCTTAAAATATTTGTCAAATAGATGATATAAATCATCTAAACTATTAACACTTGCCTTGCAATATTTAAACACAAATATTATACTAAGAACTGATATTTGTTCTATAGTTAGTCGTGATACGACTTCTAATGATTCATTCAACACAATTTGAATAATTGATCTATTATCATACTTCGTCCTATTAACCAGCAAATCAACTAATAAATGTCCCAATTCCTCATCCCCATATCTAGCATATTGCTTCTGTACTAAATATAAAGAATATTGAAAATCTGGTGTATTGGCTAATTGCATACCTTCTGGATATTCGTCCACCATTCTCTTAAGAAATGTTTCAGTAATTTCTTCTGCACGTTCCTGTGCAATACTTTTTGCTTCATGTTGCATCTCTAAAAAATTATATTTAAAGATGTCTAATGCAATTTGTCGAACTTCTGTATATGATATGCCATTATTAATTGTCAAGTTTTTAGCTTGATAATTAATTGTCCCATCTTCACCCTTTTGGCTTAATCTCATTATTATCGTTCTCCCCATCGCTGTAGCTTATCTTCATATCATTACCAGATTGATAACCTTTTGAATTTTTACCTATTTTTTGTTTCATGGAAACAGATTTTGTGCTTTTTTTCCACCCTATTATTGCAATTGGGATAGCTACTAACAACCCACTAAATAGCCACTCCTTATTTTCAATTATCCATTTCACCATATTCCTCCTAATAATGCGTTAATATCGCAAATCAATGTCATATATACTTTTATTTTATTATATCATATACATTGTTTTGTAGAAATCTTATTTTTCGCTATATTCAGTTTTCAATGTGCATTTTTGTATTATTTACTCCATAAGTTTTCATCATTCGGTACCCGCTAACACAAGCTATCTATAAAATACATTGATTATTCAGCATATTTAAACCCTTACTTGTGTTACAGCCCCCCCTATTAGTAAGGAGGGGGGCAAAGAAATTCTTATATTTTCTTGATTTATTAACTCTTTAAACATCTCACTTTTGACCTCATTAATCTTCTATGTATTCTGATACACATTAAGCCCTTACAATAACATGTATTATCTGGATTCTTGCACCACCAATTGTCACTATTTCTATTAATTTCTTGACCACATATTTTACACTTCAATTATGTCACCTCACATTATCTCTTTTCGAAAATAAACATGGAACTGTAGTTACTTTTGTACCACATTTACCACCATACAAATAACAGTTAGAGCATTTAAGACATTCCCAACTTACTACTAATATCAATTGTCCTTGTATGTAATCTAATGACGTAATTTCATCTTTATAAATTCCAACCCGATTATACATATCTAATAATTCTTTAATTCGCTTATGTCGTTTTGTTTTGTTAACTTGTAACATCAAATATCACCTCACATTATTCACGAAAGCAACCTTTCGTGTATAGTAACAGACCTTGGGACACCAATTTTGCACTAAAAAAAGAAACCTTTAAAGATTCCCTTAAAATATGTTGCCATTGCCATGGCAGTATTTAATTATTTTACAGTCTCATTTTTTCGAGGTTCATCAGCACAAGCAGAATTGCCAACTAATTAATGTTTTTACAGATGAATTTTCCAGCAATTTCTTATACAGCTTCCAACTGTTTAATTGGCTTCTAAAGCCAAGATAACTACCTATAGTTTTATTATAAATCCTGTTTTCACATCATCTTTAAACCCTGCACTCTTATAAAAATTCAATGTTTCTTTTTTCTTCGAACCAGTTAACAACATAACTTTATAACAATGATTATCCTTTGCTATATCTACGGCCATCTTAAGTACACTCTTACCAAGCCCCCGATTTCTGTGTTCTGAATGCGTGACTACATTTTCAATCAATCCATAAAAACGCATTCCTCTAGTTAAATTCTTAATGATTGAAATAGTACATGTAGACACCAATAACCCGTCTTTCTCAGCAACTATATAATATAAATTAGGGTCTTCATATATACTATCCCATAAATCATATAAAGCTTTACAATCTTCTAATTCTAAGTCTCCATTCTCTAAATGCTTGTATAAATTTAGCAAATCTCTTAACTCTTCTTTTCTTATCAGTCTTATTATATACTCACTACTCATATTCTCCTCCATATTACTAATGACCTGTATTTTTGAAGTGCGTAATATTGTTACTTATTCTTCATCTTTCGCTAAATTATCAAGATCTTCTCCACTGATACGATATACTGTCCATTCATCCATTGCCACGGCACCTAAATTCTTGTAAAAATTTATTGATGATTCATTCCAATCTAAGCACCACCACTCCAACCTTCCACATCCTCTTTCTTTCGCTACTTTTCCTAAAAAAGATATCATTATCTTTCCTAGCCCTTTCCCTCTCATATCTGGTCTGATATATAAATCTTCTAGATATATTCCTGCTTGCCCTAGAAATGTCGAAAAATTATGGAAAAACAACGCAAATCCAATTGGCTCATTGTTATATTCTCCTATTATTACTTCTGCTGACCTTCGTCTAAACAATGCATCATATAGAACCTCTTCTGTTGCTACTACTTGATCCAATAAATCCTCATACTCAGCCAGTTCTCTAATAAATCTAAGAATAATACCTACATCATCTTCTTTTGCAAATCTTATCGTAAAATTCTTATCTTTGGTTTTCATTTTCATACCCATTATTCACCTCTTTAACCCTCATTATCGACTATGTAGTCTAACTTTAAATTTGCTGCACCAGTATTTGAAATGTCACATAATGGTAGCGTGTTCACGACTTTCGTCTGACCTTCTTACCATATATTCTTGAGGAGTCAAAATCTCAGGTAATTCCAGGTGATGTTGTTCAGGGCAACTAATAATAGCCAAAAATTATGCTATTTCGCTACTGGATATTAGATTCAAAACACCTTGTTTCACTGATTGTAGTATAAAATCTATAAATGGTAGGAAAGCTTTTCTGCAATTTTACCAACACGCTCATAAGTAATCAATTCACATAATTTTTCAGTTGCTTTTCCAAATTTGCGGTATAGAAAGTTAAACAAAAAATAAGCTACTCGTTGTTTATGTGTCTTTGGCATCCTTCTAAATATATTTTTTGTAGAGTAAATTTGTTTATAAATCCATATGTATCCATTATAAAGTTCTTCAGCTGTCATATTTTGTGGCTTAAATACAACATTAGCAGTATTGTACTTTGAAAAGTCAAAATTTGTGATTCTTCCATTTTTGACGAACTCATCATAAACTTTAGTTCCGGGATACGGCGTAAGTATATGAGAAGTAACCGTTTCGATTTTATTCTTTACGATCCAGTCCAACGTCGTCTGAAACGTTGTAACATCATCCTCATCTAGACCAAAAACAAAACTAGCATTAATCATTATTTCACGCTTATGAATTTCTTCAACCAAACTCTCATATTTCAAGATATTATTCTGACCTTTATGAACATTTTTTAGAGCATTTTCATTCAAGCTTTCAAATCCAATAAATAAACTTTCACATCCGGAAAGAGCCATTTCATCCAGCAAATCAAGCATATCGACTATGTTTGCCGAAACTGCCGCATTCCATTTTAATCCCATGGGTCTTATCGCTCTGACAAATTCTAATGTCCACTTGGGATTACCAATAAAATTGTCATCTATGAACATTATATGTCTCTTACCGATTGTTTTTATGTCTGTAATTACATCTTTAATTGGTCTGTTAATATATAATTTTTTGTATGCTTCACAACTGTTGTAACAAAAATCGCATTGAAACGGACATCCTCTACTTGTACTGATAATATTACAGTATAAGTACTTTTTCATATCTATCAAATGATATCCTGGTGAAATAATCTCACTACCTTTAATTTCGCTACTGCACCAATATATTTTTTTCAGTTTTCCATCCTGAAGATCTCGAATAATAGCAGGCCATGTTTTCTCCGCTAAACCAACAGATAGAACATCAAAGTATTTTTTTATTGCGTCTGGAAATGCAGTAATATGTATACCCCCTGCTACAACAGAAATGCCCTTACTTTGGTAGATCTTTGCAATTTCTGTTGCACGTATCATAACATCAACAGTGACAGTAATGCCTACAATATCTACCACTTCATTAAAATTGATATCTTCAATATTTTCATTCTCAATTATAACTGTATGTTCTTTATGAAGTATATTTGCTATTGTCAATAATCCGAGTGATGGGGCCATTCTAGTTTTCAGTTGCGTATCCATTGGCCTCATCATCATCCTCGGTTGTATCAACTTAATTATCATATCAGCATTTTTCCTCCAAAGTTCAGATTATACAAATTATCTTTGTGTTTATACTAGTGCACAATGTGATTTAACGTTTGCGTGTTCACGACGTTCATCAGATCACGCACTGATAACATAGAATATCTTAAGACTGAGGAATGTACTGAACATATTGTTATTCGAAGTTCGACTGTTATACAATTCTTGAATTAATCCATTCAACTATATCTTCAAAGGAATAATTATTTGATGCAACCCTTAACCCCAGAATAATTAACTCATCCTGTGAATATGTAATTTCTATCTTATTTAGTTTTAATAGTAATAGCATAGTTGAGATTCCGACTCTTTTGTTACCATCAACAAAAGCATGATTTGATATTAACGAATGGGTAATAGCAGATATTTTTTCTACATCAGATTTGTATAAATACTCCCCCTTGAAAGTGCTAAATCCTCTATTTAATGCACTATAGAGCAACTTTTCGTCTCTTATCCCCATGCTTCCACCTGTTTTTTCTATAATCTTTCGATGGAATACAGTCACATTGTCTATATTTATCGTCTCCACTATTTACTCAACTCCTCTAAAGCTATTTTATTATCTTCGATAATTTCATCCATAGCTTGTTCTAAGTTTTTCTGGCTTCTTACTTTCAAAAATTCAACAAAATCAATAACTTCTTTTTTCTTATCCTCTGAAAGTTCATTAAAATTTCTTATCAAGTCTTGAGCTAATGACATAACAGCACCTTCCTTTGCTTTAAGTAACTACATTATACTATATTCTATCATTTTTTTAAATCGTATTCAAATTTATAATATAGAGAATTTCATGTGATAATGGTCTTCTTAAATCTAATTCTTTTTTCTTCTTATCAAGTAAATCATACATACTGCCACTCGCCCCATTCAAATTGATATTATTATCTAATAATACTGTAAATTTCGTTGCAATCGTAACGCCCTCTATCTTCTACAAATTCACTACATGTAAATCCTCTACAATCCTCTTTATAACCTTAGCCTCTCTCTTGTGACAAGTAAAAAGAATTACCTGACGATTAAGCTTTGATAAATATTCTAGCATCTTAATCAACCGTCGTTCATCATATTGAACAAAACTATCATCTAATATAATTGGTACAGCTTGGCAGTTGTTTACAACCTCTGCAATGCTTAATCTTAATGCAAAATACATGAGATCTATAGTCCCTGCGCTTAAATCATCTACACGCACTAGTTTATTTAACTCATTATCTACTACAGATATTTCCATATTTGAGCTTACCTTTACATCTGTATATTTGTAATCAGTAGCAATAGAAATAACCTTTGAAATCTTTTCATTCAATGTTGGCGCAAAATTATCTTGAATATTCCTTGATATATGTCGTATTGCGTCTTCGATAATATTATACGAATTGAGCTTAAAAGTCATTTTTTCAAACTCTTCATAGTTTTTATTTAGCTCTTCTTCAATTTGTGAAGAGCTTCTTACGCGATTTTCTTTTGTTGCAATTGATGTACTAATAATGCTAACTTCTTTATTTTCTTGAACTATTTGATTGTTAATATTCTTTAGTTCTTCCTCTAATTCATCATAGCTTACTTCAACATCAACTTCTTCGTTCTCTGTAGTTAATAACGATTTATCTTCTCGGTCATCTGATACTACTTCGCCTACATCCTCTTCTCTAAACCCTTCCATACTTAAATATGATTTACCCTTGGTCATTTCGGTGAGAAGATATTTTTTACTCTGAATTTCTTGTTCTATAGCCTTAAAGAGATCATATTCCCCAAGAACATCCTTTAATTCCTCTTCCGAATTTACCTCTAGTTTAACCATAAGTTCTCTAATCTTATTTGAATCTTCTTCAATAATTCTTTGTTGTCCTCTGAGCTTTTCATTTTCTGAATTAATACGGTTTTCAAGAATTTCCATTTCTTCTTCTAGCTGTCTAGCCTTCATGTAATTATCTTGGTATAAAAGCTCTTCTTTAACCATTCTATCTCTTAATGCTTTGAGCGCATCGATATTTTCACATTCATGCTTGCTTAGGAGTGCCTCTTGACGTTCTTCAATTTCCTTAACCCTATTTATAGATGCACTTTCACTTTCTAGCATAAGCTTCATTTGATTTTCTAAATCTCTAAGTTCAATGCGTCGGTTTTTGTTTCTTGTCCATAACAGTAGTGTTGTAACCAGCATTAATAGAAGTCCAATTAACGTTACTAAGGTAAGGCCCTTTATACTTGTCAATAGCCCAAGCATACCAGAATTATTATTGATCCAAATGCTCCCCATTGTCTCAAATAGCTTAATTGCACCTAGAAATACTGTAAGCACTAAGGTTAAAATATATAAAAGCCTAGTATTGTTCATCTTACCTTTACACTTCGCTATTGCTTTCTTTTGTTGTTCAACCTTTTCTGGATCAAAGCCTTGTCCTGTATATTTTTTGCCATTTTCAAATTCCTCATATTTATATACATCTCTTGATATTTGCTCTGAAGCACCGATCTCAATAATAACGCTATCTATTTGTATAATCTCATTTTCAACTACAATTTTCTTTTGAATCATCTCAGAAATCTTTTCTTGTTCTTCTTCAAACGCTTTTTTATAAAAATCCATATTATTGATTTTGATTACTACATCATTGACTTCTTCTTTTGATACCTCTGCAAAAGCATTATATTTTAGGACTTTTTGTTTAAGCCCCTCAATTTCTTCTCTTATTTGTTTCACTTTTTGATATGCTTCTTCTCCATCTTGCCTCTTCAGAAATAACATTTTATTTTCAATATGCTGTTTCTTATTTTCTAAGGCTTGAATATCAAAAGCTAACTTGTTTTCATTGACTTTTAATTGTTTGATTTCTTCCCAGATCTTGCTTGTATCTTCTTTTTCACTTTCTATGTAATCAATTGTTTCTTTTGTTTTACCATAGTTAGATTTTTTACTTCTTTCTGTTCCAATAGCTGCTTTTTTTTCTGAAAGAATACGAAGAATATTGTTTACCGACACATCTACTCTTTTCGTATCCCCTAAATTAATAATGTTGTCTTTAATCTCACCAACAAGTTCTTCGGTTGTTTTGCTTTTCATTTGCGTTATACTAACTGTATTTTGATAAGCTGCTAAATTCATATTTAAATGCTTTAACGCTGGTTGATAGGTTTTTGTCACTGAATCATAAGGATATTCATCAGTTACATTTTCTCCTGTAACATTATTAAAAATATGGACAGAATCTCTATTTTTCATGAAATTTCGTTCAATTCTTAGCTCTTTTTCATCTTGGATAATCATAACTCCTGAATAATCATTTACATTATCCCATGGAAAATACTTTTCGTAGGTTTCACTCGATTTCTTGTTTTTAATATTAGGCTTGTAAAAACCATAAAACATTCCCTCAATAAACTGATGAATCGTGCTCTTTCCAGCCTCATTTTCACCAAGTATGAGATTTAAGCCGTCTTGTAAGTCTATCGTTGTGTTTTGAAATTTACCAAAGCTTTTAATCATGAGCTTTTTAATAATCATCAGTTCACCTTCTCACTCAACAAAATATTAAGTCCTTCATATAAAGCATCTTTTATTTGAGGATCATCTAATCCTCTTTCTTCCATATATCTAACAAAATCTCCAATTAAATTTCCTTCATTGTCTCGTTTGATACCTTCAATGTCATAATTACTTTGAGTCTGGTCTATTACTTCACAATAAAATATTTGAGTCTCTAAAATCTCTTTAATGATATCTATATTTAATGTAATTTCTTCATCCTTAATTCCCTCAATGATTAAACGATACATAGAATGTGGCATCCTATCTTTGTGTATTTCACTCAGCGCCATACCTTTTACTTGCTCAAAAGACATATCGGGATTAATCGTAATTGTCTTAATTACAAAGCTTCTTTTCGCTATTGGCCTAAACCCAATCGTTACTTGTCCGTCTTCAATAACACCTTCAATTATGCCATGCTCACCAGTTTCTTTAAAGTCTAAAGGCTCAGGGCATCCACAGTAAGCAAATCCCGCATTTACATCTGGCTTATGGATATGTCCTAATGCTATATAATCAAACCTTTTATTTTGAAGATCCAAAATATTTAATGGCAAATAAGGGCTCTGTGTATAAATGTCCCCATGCAGCATTAAAATATTTGTTTTTGTATCATCCTCGATTACTAGCTCTTCAAAGCTCATGGAACGAATCTCTTTCTTATTCCAGCTAAAGCTATAAATATCAACATTTAAAGCTTGTATTGAATATTTGCTTAAGCTCTCTTGAAAAACATGGACATTTTCACTCCAGGTTAACATATTGTAGCCAGTTGTTGCATTGATGATCGCATCATGGTTTCCAGCACCGATAACAATATGAACTCCTTCAAGCTCTTCGAACTTTTTCTGAAGATCCTTCAAATCACTAGTGTCTACATAATCACTTTCAAACAAATCTCCAGCAATAAGTAGTAACTGAACACCTTCCTCCTTACAAAGGTCTAAAATTTTGAAAAAGGTCTCTTTTAACTCTGCCCGGCGTTTGTGTCCTAACGCATGTCCAAAACTAGCTGCTCCAAAGCTTCTTCCAATATGAATATCTGAAGTATGCACAAATTTTATACTCATGACAAAACCTCCAAATGAATTAATTTCCAAAACCAACTCCAACCTTTCTAGCAGTACTAATTAACTCTTCATCATGTTCTACTAGTTTTAATTTTCCAGCAACTTCACTTAGTGATGTTGCTTTGGTTTTATTGTTTACGATAGAAACTGTAATACCATATTTTTTTTCAGCAATCATTTCAGCAGCGAAGGTTCCAAGCTTTGTTGATAAAAGACGATCATATGGTGATGGAGATCCACCCCTTTGTTGATGTCCCGGTATTGTCACTCTTGTTTCTAAGCCTGTTCTTTTTGCAATTTCACTTGCCAATTGATAGGATGCTGTATAGTTAGGAGTCATCTCTCTTAACTTTTTAAGATCTTTCTTACTCATCTTAGCTTCCTCTTCTGTCATCGCACCTTCAGCAATTGCTAAAATAGAAAAATTCTTACCTGCTGCTCGCCTATTTTCAAGTGTTTCAAAAACCTTTTCCTCATTATAAGGTATTTCTGGAATCAGTATCACATCTGCTCCCCCAGCTATACCTGCATATAGTGTTAACCAGCCAGCCTTATGTCCCATTAGCTCTACTAGCATAACACGATCATGAGAATCTGCGGTAGTATGAACACGGTCAATTACCTCTGTAGCAATATCGACTGCACTATGAAATCCAAAAGTAATGTCTGTACCCCAAATATCATTATCTATTGTTTTGGGTAGGGCGATTATATTTAGACCTTCTTCTCTTAATAAGTTGGCGTTTTTATGAGTTCCATTTCCACCTAAGGTAACTAGGCAATCTAGCTTTAAGGCTTCATAGGTATTTATCATGTTTTTTACTTTATCGATATTGTCTTCTTCTAATATTCTCATCTGTTTAAAAGGGGTTCTAGATGTACCTAGTATCGTACCACCTCTTGTCAAAATTCCTGAAAAATCATATTCCTTCATATTCTTATATTTATTATATATCAATCCTCTAAATCCATCTTCAATTCCAATTATTTGACAATCAAACATCCCATAGGACGCTTTTGCAACGCCTCTAATAGCTGCATTTAATCCAGGGCAATCCCCGCCACTTGTTAAAATACCAATTCGTTTTTTCATGGAAGCCTCCATTTACAATGATTTCATCTTATTATTATATCATAATTTGTAACAAAAACACGTTTTTGCTACCTAGAACAATATAGGTATTTTTGGCTACTTTTTGTATAAAGTATTGCATTTATTTGGCAATGCTGTAAAATATATTATATAAAAAACAAAAATTCTAATATATAGCAGGTGAATTATGACGCAAATAGAAAAATTCCAACAATATACCCTTGATAAATCAGCAATCATTCCACTTTATTTTCAAGTAAAGAACCTACTCGTGGATATGTTAGTAAAAGGCCATCTATCGCCTGGAGATATGATTCCTACAGAATATGAGTTATGCACTGCTTTTAATATTAGTAGAACGACTATTCGACAAGCATTAACCGAGCTAGTTCAAGAGGGCGTTTTTTATAGAGTAAAAGGTCGTGGTACTTTTGTTACTCAAGAAAAAATCCATCACAACCTTTGTTTCGAAAAATCACTTTTTACAAATGCGCTTATAGAGAAAGGCATTACTCCCTCAACAAGAGTACTTGAACTGAAAACAATCCCCGCTCCAATAGAAGTTGCTACTTCCTTAAATCTTCCAGTTGGTACAGATATTATCAGCCTAAAAAGATTGCGTTATGCAGATAATGAACCTGTATTAATAAGTCATTCCTATTTACCTTATTCTTTATGCAAACATATTTATCAACATGATTTAAATAATGATTCTCTCGCTCATGTTCTTTCAAAAAGTATTTATACAAAGCTTGCCCATACACATTATTCACTTGAAGCAGCGATTGCTACGAAGGAAGATTGTGACCTACTCTCTATATCAAAAACAACCGCAATCTTGTTTGCCCATAGCTTAGGTTATAATAAATTTGATACCCCTATCGACTATACTTTATCACGATATCGTGGGGATAAAAATGTTTTCATTATGGATCAATTACTTGATTAATATTATTTCGAGGGCGCCTCTTGTAGTGTGAGTATTTCAGGTAAATCCTCTAAGGTTTTTTCAGCTGTTTCCTTGTCATATACTGCTTGCAAATACATGCTGTATACCTTATAGACATATTCTTTACCATTAGATAACTTAAAATCAATATATACATTTCCATAAGAGCAATATTCTATTGTAAAGTTATTATTCGCTTCAATAACACCCTTATTTACAAGGTCCTCTAGAATTACGGCATACATATCCTTACTCAAATTATATATAGTAACCTTTTCAATTTCCATTGTTGCAGTTTCTAAATTAAAGGTTGGGTATTTTTTGTTAAAGTCAGTAATTGATTGGATATCTCCATCTAACATTACCCAAGCTCCATCTACCTTTTCAAAAGCAATGGTCTTGAAAGTTTGATAATTGTATTTTGGTGAAGCTACTACAAATGCATATTTGTCATCAGCCTTCATATATCTTACGTAAATTTCCTCAGCCTGAAAATATGATTTCACTTCTTTTTCTATGCTATCCCAGGTTTCACGATCTTTCACATGAGACACTCTACCCGTATCCTCAAATTCATTGTTTTTCAAATAGGCTTCTTTACTAATTGTGGCTTCTTGATCTTCGTTAATAATTAAATATGTTTCCTCATCAAGCTTGTATGAAATAAGTAGTATTTGATTCGTTTTGTCATAATAAAAAGCGAGTCTTTTTAACGTTGCTTCTGGAATGTTCACATTTTGTTCCTTGCAGATAGCTTCAACCGTGAAGTAACTATGATTTGTAACAGAATACAATTGACCCTTATTAATATGCTTTGCTTCTAGTGGAAAATAGTTGTTGTTCAATTTTTCAAATAAAGAATCTCGATATGCTGACAAAATAGAGCCCATAAGCTCAATTCGTTTTTCTAAGATCAGCGCTTGGGTCGTATTCTTGAAATGAGTTCCATACTTTTCAAATAACCCTTTCGCTGTAGGTTGCTCTGAAATCAACAAAATATTATTCAATATTTTCGATTCAGAAAGAATGTCATGAACGAGACTCTCAATTTCTTGTTCTGTTAATTCCTCAACCTTGATAACATACTTAGCTGCTAATCTCTCTTCTTCTACTTCACTATTTTCAAATCTGTTTAATATTTCTGGATTAGTATTGTTTTTTACTTTTTTAAGCTCGTCTATCAATAGCTTATCATTTATTTGAGTAACTACATCTAAGCCATCTTTTGACCATTCTAAACCCTTCATTGTTAACGCTTGTGAAGCAAATAATGTTTTAGTGTCAATCATTATAGGAAGGCTATTTTTAAACAGGAAGCTCTTTAATTTATTTGAGTTTGCTTCCTTTAACTTAATTTCACCCTTTCCAATCATGATATTGTCTAGCTCAATAAATATTTTATCCCCTTCTAAATGTGGATCAATGGACATAGAAATCGGAAGTTTAATCCCATATAAACTTCCATTAATGTGTATTCTTTTTTGAGAATAATCAACACCAACATTATCAATCTTATAATAGTTTGGTAATTGAGCTTTCTTAAACAATACCATAAGCTCCGTATTTACTACATTATCCGGGAGGCTCATTTCCGCTTCATTACCTTTCGTAATGAATTGGTCCGTTACCTTATTCTCAACCCAGAACTGGGCAACTGTCTTAGGTTCATAATTAATTTCAAAGGTATTCATAAATAAATATAAAGTACTTAATAAAAACGCTCCTACTATGATACCTAATCCAATAAGGGCAAAACGCTTGCCCTTATTCTTCCTTGGAGCTTTATTTTCTCCTTTATTCTTCTTTAAAGGATCTGGAGGAATTGGTATCTCCTCCACAATGTCCTGTTTATTTATATCCATACAATCAACTCCATTAACAAATTACTTGTGTAGCTTTATAGTTCACAATTATTAACAGTCCTTGGGAAAGAAATGACATCTCTAATATTACCCATTCCCGTTATATACATAATTGCTCGTTCAAAACCTAACCCAAATCCAGCATGTCTAGTTCCACCATATTTTCTAAGGTCCAAATACCACCAGTAATCTTCTTCATTTAAATTCATTTCCTTCATTCTTTCTACCAATACATCATATCTTTCTTCTCTTTGGCTTCCACCAATAATTTCACCAACACCTGGCACTAATAAGTCCATAGCCGCTACTGTTTTTTTATCATCATTTAGCTTCATATAAAATGCTTTAATATCTTTAGGATAGTTAATGACAAACACTGGTTTTTTATAGACTTGCTCCGTTAAGTATCTTTCATGCTCTGTTTGAAGATCAACTCCCCATGAAACAGGATATTCAAAATTGTCCTTATTCTTTTCCAATATTTCTATTGCCTCTGTATAAGTGATTTTTGCAAAATCGTTATTAACAACATTATCGAGTCTCTCAAGTAAACCTTGATCTATAAATTGATTGAAAAATGCCATTTCTTCTGGTGCATGCTCTCTTACATAGCGAATTATATATTTTAGCATGTCTTCTGCCAATGCCATATCATCCTCAATATCTGCAAAAGCAATTTCTGGCTCAATCATCCAAAATTCTGCTGCATGTCTTGCTGTATTTGAATTCTCTGCCCTAAAGGTTGGTCCAAAGGTATATACATTTCTAAAGGCCATAGCATAGGTTTCAACATTAAGTTGTCCACTTACCGTTAGGCTCGTTTCCTTCCCAAAAAAATCCTGACCATAATCAATTGCACCTTTTTGATCTTTAGGCAATTTTTCATTGTCTAAGGTTGACACCTTAAACATTTCACCTGCACCCTCTGCATCACTTCCAGTAATGATAGGTGTGTTTACATATACAAAACCTCTTTCTTGAAAAAACTTGTGAATAGCAAATGCTGTAATTGATCTTACTCTAAACACAGCAGCAAAAGTATTCGTTCTTGGTCTTAAATGTGCAATGGTTCTAAGATATTCAAAGGAATGCTTCTTTTTTTGTAATGGGTAATCAGGTGTTGATTCCCCTTCAATTTTCACTGCAGTTGCTTGTACTTCAAAAGGCTGTTTGGCTTCTGGCGTTGGTATTAGTTTACCTGTAACAATGATTGCAGACCCTACACTTAGCTTAGCAACATCCTTAAAGTTTTCAAGTTCTCCCTGTACCACTATTTGCAAATTACTAAAGCAAGAACCATCATTTAATACTATAAAAGCAAAGGTTTTAGAATCCCTTACACTTCTAATCCACCCTGAGATTGTGATATTTGTTTCAAAATGCTTACTCGGATTGTTAAATAACTCTTTAATTAATAGGCTTTCCATAAAAAGCCCTCCTTTTTTGTATATTCTATTACACATTATACCACAATAAATAAGTCTTATTTCATTAAATTTCATATTTTCTGTCCGTTTCTAGGCATAATTTTCAAAATATGATATACTATTTACAATAGAACAAAGCGCTTGTCAGCGCGTTACGTAATAATTTATGATATCTAACGCTTTGGTCTATGCTTCGTGGAAAGCAGGACTTTCCTACTGGATTAAAAATGTGATAAAGAAAGGATGTAATAAAAATGGATTCTAGAATTGAATTGCTAGCGAAAAATCTTGTTAATTATTCCTGTAAGGTAAAAGAGGGTGAAAAGGTATTGATTCATTATGTTGGTGACTCAACTCGCGCTCTTGCAAAGGAATTGGTAAATGAAGTATATAGGGCGGGCGGAGTTCCTTTCCTTGACTATACGGATGTGCGTCTTCAAAGAGAGGTACTGTTAAAGACAACTAAAGAACAACAAGAGCTTGAAGCATCTTGGGATACCCTTCGTATGAGTAATATGGATTGTTACATTGGCGTTAGAGGTTCAGATAATGTTTCCGAGTTAAGTGATGTGCCTTCTGATAAGATGACCCTTTACAATAAATATTATGCCACTCCTGTACATCATGAAATTCGTGTGCCAAAGACAAGATGGGTTGTTCTACGTTATCCAAATAATGCTATGGCACAGTTAGCAAATACGAGCTTAGATAACTTTGAAGACTTTTATTTTAATGTATGTAATTTAGATTATTCTAAAATGTCTGTGGCGATGGATGCTCTTGTAACACTTATGGAGAAGACCGACCGCGTCAGGCTTGTGGGTAAAGGTACCGATTTAGCTTTTTCAATTAAAGATATTCCTGCAATTAAATGTGATGGGATCGTAAATATACCAGATGGTGAAGTGTTTACGGCACCAGTTAGGGATTCTATTAATGGTAAAATTTCTTATAATGCTCCTGCCGTTTTTCAAGGTGTTACTTATGAGAATATTTGTTTTGAGTTTAAAGATGGTAAGATAGTGAATGCTACAGCAAATGAAACAAAGCTGATTAATGAGGTGCTTGATACTGATGAAGGGGCAAGATATATTGGGGAATTTGCGATTGGTGTAAATCCATATATTTTGAAACCTATGAAAGATACCTTGTTTGATGAGAAGATTATGGGGAGTATACATTTGACTCCTGGGAATTGTTATCAAGAGGCTTATAATGGTAATAAATCGGATATTCATTGGGATTTAGTTTATATTCAAACACCTGAGTATGGTGGTGGGGAGATTTATTTTGATGATGTGTTGATTAGGAAGGATGGGTTGTTTGTTATTTCGGAGCTTGAAGGGTTGAATCCGGAGAATCTTAAGTAAAATTTCAATCGGTTTATGGTATGTAAGACGGTCAGTATTTTATTGGGGTATTGGCTTTTGCAACTACTATATGGGTTCCATTCTTTCCCTCATTGTGCATCCATGCACAAAATGAGGGTTCGCTTGCTCCTGCACGCTTAGAATTCAACCCATATAGTAGTTGCTTTATTTTTATTCAGTTAATTCCCATAAAATACTTCTGTATCCCAGGTTGTTGGAAATTGAATTAATTATCATTTAACGAAACAGAGATAAAAGCATTTTTTCTTCTAGATAAATACCAAAGGCAGTAAGTGTTCATTTTTCGTTAGACCGGCCGAAGGGTAAGGCCAGAAAAATGAACACTTACTGCCAATAATCAATACACCTATCAGAAAAAATGCTTTTATCGACAACCTGAAACATTGAATTATCTGTTAAAGTTCTATTCGAGCTATAACTTGCTGGTTAGTCAAGAACTACGAGAGCTTGGCTGCCTTGGTTTTCCCAACCTATTTGGAAGGATATTCGGGGTTGTTTGATTACTCTTCCTTGTTGGGGGTCGTTAAGGTATACAAAGGTTTCATCATATCCTGCGATAACTACTGAATGTTCGAGGAAGGATACTTCCATATAGCCTGATGGAGTTAGCCAGTTTTCAAGTAATTTATTGGAAACTTTATTGTAGCTTCCAGGGGTTATTACCCAAACTGGGCGGCCTTCGCCTACAAACATAAGTACTTGGTCGAAGCTGGCGCCTGTTATATTGTAAAGATTATCTGTGTAGGTAGCCGCAAGGTCATAGATTGGTTCTACGTATACACCAAGGCCTGGTTCTGCTCCGTTTGATACACTTCCTACAAAACCTTTG
This sequence comes from Firmicutes bacterium HGW-Firmicutes-1, assembly GCA_002841625.1. Taxonomy (NCBI): domain Bacteria; kingdom Bacillati; phylum Bacillota; species Firmicutes bacterium HGW-Firmicutes-1. The sequence continues at coordinate 129,847 of PHAG01000004.1, forward strand.
TGCATGTCTCCAAAGTGAATGATTCCGTTTATTATGGTTTTTGGGGTTCCATCTTTTCTAAGCTGTTCTGATAGTGTTATTTTACTAATATTGTCTTGCTTATAATAGGATAAGAACATAGCTAATGCCGTGACCTCGCAGCCTCTTATGAGTTCAGGCTTTTGCGCTAGGATTGGTACATCTATTAAAATACTTGATGGTTGGTCGAAGGCTGAAAACATAGCCTTTCTTTTACCATTTCTATTTTCATATAGGATTGTTAATTCATTTGCACTCGTCATACGGAGCGCAACTTCTAGCTGTTTTGCAACTCCTATTAGCTTATTTCTGTTATAGACTTCGTAAATATAATTTTCGTTTTGTAGGCTTGCATCTAGTAGAACATATTTTTTATGGCTATTTGTTGCAACGGGTACCGTCTCTTCATTTAAAGATATACTTGCCTGATTGATCATAATATGATTCGTTTCATCAATGATTTCATTGCTTGTGATAGTAGACGTCGCATAGTTTTCTTTGGCAAATTGGTAAATCGTTTGATCGTTTGTTTTTTCATAGGTAACGTTGTTTTCACTTGGATTAAAGCCAATGGTCTTGATTAATCTATACGTTGCTGCACTTATTAGACCCTCTTGTTTGTTAATGTTCACATTTTGATAGTAGGTGCCTTGCTCTGGAGTATGCTTATCAATAACATTTCCTGCGAAGTCTACTATATAAATCACATCAAAGGGATAAAAAACCGAACCATCAAGATATTGATAAGTATTTTCAAGGGAATAAGTGCCTATTATAATCCCTTTATCGATTGTGCCGATTACTCTAGTATATTTATTTTCAAACAGAATTGTCTTAATGTTATTGTCAGATACACTTGAGGTTAGATTAATTAATTGAACTCCGATATTTTCTTTCAATTTATTGTCGAAAGAATAGATGATTCCATCCTCTGAGTAAGTTGAATTGCTTGGCAATGACATAATTGGGGCGAATTTACTCTCTCTAAAATCTATGGAATATAATACATCTTTAATCGTAATGTAGAATTCTTCATTTTCCGCGTTGAAATAGGAAGCGTTTTCTATGTAATACTCTAATTCTTGGTAACCAATACCAAGCTTAACAAACAAAGTACTTTCGTTGTCTCGTTTATGATGACTGTATGTATTTTTCAAGATGCCATTATAACCCGCGAAATCACCTGCAGACATATAACCATAGACTAGATACTTAATGTTTCCTTTGTCATCTATGTCTAAAAGCTTCATTCTGTGCTGATCTCCTTCATCCATAACATAATCACTGTCTAAAATATCGAACCCAAAAATCTTGGTTAGCTCGTTGTAGGTTTTATCCAATAACCAAATTTCATTTTTATATACAAAGGCTACGTATTGATTGCTATCTGAGAGGATTGCTTGGGATTCCTTCCTTTCATAGCCTTCATCTAATATCCACTGTAAACGTGTACCGTCAAAGTATGGCTCGTTCTTCTTGTTGCCATAACGTTCATAGTTGTTAATTTTCACCTTTCCATTTGAGGCAGTTGCAGTATATTTTTCTGTAAAATCCCAATATTCAAATTCGTAATCTTTGCGGGTAGCTACGGTAAATCTCATTCTTATTTCATAAATTCCTGTTGATGGATTATAAGAAATAATTTCAGGTATTGGTTCATTCATCTTTACATAATCTTTTATGGTTTCCCACATAAGAACTTTTTCAGATGAATTCTTATTCGCCTCGTAAAACGATCCCCCCTCTTCGCCATCTCCAATATAATCCTTGTAATCTTTATCTCCTTCAAACATTAGGGAATGGGTTTTTCTTATTGTATTTAGCAAATCACTCTGATTGTTATTTCCAATATAAAAGCTTTGGTAATAATAAATATTGTGGCCGCCTTCTTCGGCAACTACCTTGAGTACATATCTTTTTGAGGGCTCTAAATTGGAAAGCTTAATATCTGCTTTTACCCCCTTCTCATTACTCGTTATATTTGAAGGGTCGTCTGTGTACAGGCTCTCTTTCGTTAAGGGATTGATTATTTCGTAAGATAGATTACCTACATCTTTTTTATCCATATACAAGGATATGGTTTCTTCATTACTGAACACCGCAACGGAATCTGTCATAGCAAATTCTTCTACTTCGTTAAAAAAAGGGTATAAAACATTATAAGCCTGACCTTCATCCATTAAATAACCAATTGGATGGTCTTGCATATTTTTTAATACCTCGGGCTTTTCTATGTGTAATTTTTGATTTATTTCACTTGAAAACGCTATTAGAATACCTGATCCAGCAATAATCAAGAAAATGAATGTGAAGAAAAAGCGTTTCATCCTATCGCCTCTTATCTTTGCATAATTACCTTCAACTTAGCAAAAAAACAATTGAAAGTCAACCTTTATGTCTATATCGACATAAATCCTCCTTTTTCTAACCCATAGTTTAAGAAAGATAATGGTAATCATCAGTGTTATGCAATCGCTTTTCTGTAAATCCTAATAGAATAGAATTCTTCTTTGCATTGTTTGAATATATGGTTTATAATGAATCCTATCATTTATTGAAGGGAGCGGATGTCTTTGTCAAAAATACAATGGAAACCGGGTAATATGCTATATCCACTGCCAGCCGTATTGATTTCCTGTGGAGATAACGAAGAAAGCTATAATATGATAACCATTTCATGGGCTGGAACCATTTGTACAAACCCTCCCATGGTTTCAATTTCAATTAAGCCTAGCAGACATTCTTATGAAACAATTATGAGAACAAAAGAGTTTGTTATTAACCTTACTACTGAGAGTATGGTTTGGGCAGTGGATTATTGTGGCGTAAAGTCTGGGCGGGATGTAAATAAGTTTGCAGAAACCAAATTAAATACATGTAAGGGTTCAGTCGTTAGTGCTCCGCTTATATTAGAAAGCCCCGTAAACATTGAGTGTAGGGTGGTTGAAATCAAATCGTTAGGTTCTCATGACTTGTTTATTGCTGAGGTTGTGGCTGTACATGTTGACGATGCATATATGGATCAGAATGAAAAATTTCATTTAAATCAATCTAATCCACTTTGCTATTCTCATGGTCATTATTTTGGTCTTGGCAAGTCATTGGGTAGCTTTGGATACTCCGTGAAAAAGAAGGGTAGTAAGAAAAAGGGTAAAAATTAAAAAGTAATTACGTAGGCATACATTTTTAACTTCTTATTCCATTGAAAGAGGACGCAACAGAAATTTCTGTTGCGTCCTCTTTTTAAAAGGTTGGAAGGTTGTCTAAATTGTTGCTTTTGTCACCATCTGGATCAGCCCTTAAAAATTCTATTCCATTTTTTGATTTTCCAACATTGACACCATGAATTTTTTCATCCTTGGTCATCCGAATGGCCTCATCAAGTGGGAAAACCGTCCCATCTTGCAACATCACATTTGTAATATCTCCATCGTCATTTTTTCTAATCTTAACAATTGTACTTGCATCATTCATATTGCTACACCTCATTTGTTATAATGTTTTAGGATTAGTATTGCTCATGAGGAGGTAAAATATTCGGATTTTCTCTATATTTTTATCTGAACTATATCATACTCTCTGACTTAAATTCAGCTCAAGAAAGTCAGCAACTACACTTATCAACTAACTCTAATTTTTATATCCTGGCTTTTTTCCCAAGAGTTTCTACAAATCTAATTTTAATTAAAACAAATTCCTCTAAGTCATTTAAATATTGATATAAAGACGCTCTGTTCTCAAATTCCTCTCGTGTTTTAGGCAAATCAGAGCCTTTAAAATATGTTCTTAACTCTCCTAAAATATGAAGCGTAGCCTCTCCAGTGTTAAATTCACTAATCTCTGTTGCAAGTTGAAAAGTACAATCGCTTAAAATACCTGCTTCATGCTCTGTGACAAAAATAGCATTGCAATGTTCTTGCATATACCTTAACCTACCATACTGATGTTTTCGCATTTCAAAATATAACAAATAATAACTGTTTTCTTTAAAATAAAAACTATTGATAAATATAATGGCTTTATTTATACCTTCATCAATAGTTTGTTTTAAATCCATTAGTGTAGCATACGGCCCATTTATTTCGCAATTATTTTTCAAGTTAAACGATAATGCCCTTAAAAAGGAGCGTAATTGCTCTTCTAAAGTTCTTTGCAACTCAATAATTTCTTCCTCTTTATTTGGCATATGCAAATTAAAAAGAAGTGCAATTGAAATACCAATCATCATTAAAAATACTTCATTTAATATACCACTAACTGTAATTTCAGATAAGGAATATATATGACTTATTAGAACCGTGTTAACGACTAGTCCAACACTTGCGTTCAACTTTAATAAAATAGGAATATAAATTAATAAAAATAATCCAAGACTCCATAAAGAGAAATGAAATAGCGCAAATAATACAGAAGCAATAAATAGCGCTAAAAGAGCCGAATATATTCTCTTGAATGCAATTCCCAAAGATTGTTTTTTCATATCCATCATGCTCAATAAGGTAATGACGCCTGCTGATAACGCAAACTCTAATTGAAACCATTCAGATAGAAAAATTGCAAGAATGACGCCGATAGTAATTTTTATCGTCCGGTATAAAATGGATGGCATACGGTTTCTCCTGTTCATACATGATATATAAATATTGGGATAAGTAGAATTCGTTTTATTATATCATATTGGGGCTATTTCTTAACTTTTATTTTATCAGAAACAACTTGCAAAAAGCCAAAAATACCTTTATATTTTATTAAATATAAAGGTATTTTTAATAATAAATTAAAAAGTCACTTTGTCTTTTTTTCAATATTCTTATATCTTTTTTCAGGCTTGAACCATTCTTGTAGTTTAATAATTATTACAATAAGGGACATTATTAAACTATTTGCAATAACATAAAAATGCAACAAAAAAGAACCTACCAACAGATATGCTCCAATGTCGGAAGGCTCTAAAACCTATTGCAATAACTCTAACCAATAGACAATTAGGCATTTTAAATACTACTACTATTTATTCACTACTTGATCTATTGTATCCAACTCACGGCTTGCAATTACTTGCTCAAATACCTTTGTAAGCTCTTCGAACTCTTGAATACTATATCTTCTCATTGAATCACTTTCATGACCTACACCCTTATGTACTACGATTACTTCTTTATAACCTCTCCATATCTCTGTCTCTCTTCCAAATTGATCACTAAAGGAAGTAATAGATAATCCAGTAATAAACTGGTTTCTTTCAACATCCATTCTACACCTCTTTCATCACCATATACAGAATGATTTAATTCTATATTTTATGATTACGTTCAAGTTTTTTATATTTATAGTATTAGTATAGATATCAAGTTAACTTAAGTCAATAATAATAGGAATATTTTACCAGTATAAAATCCTGAAATCCACTTACAACATATTACTTACATAAACAAAGGTGCATTTTAAGCTTTTACTAGCTATAGCTACCTCCCATCAATTTCATTACTTTATGGTTTACACTCATCACAAGGAAATGCACCTTCAAGCGCACATCCTCTTGGACTGTTAAACCTTAAATTTTTAATCGTCAAAAGCTTGCACTCTTCTCTATGATAGTAATTTATTGTACTCCCTGGATCTGCTTGAATGTAATAACTATCTCCTTTGATGACCTGCGCGCCTCCAAAAGCATAGTTATTATAATACTCCGCTTCAAATCCCATAGGCATGCCTTGAAAAAAAGCAAGCATACCGATATCATCTAAAGTACGATACCAGTCTTCATCTTCGATAACCGGAAGCGAAAATTGGTAACTAATACCATACTGCTTTGCAACTTCATTGTGTCGATTAATATAATAACCAATCTCTTTTTGTAGCGTTTCAACAATTGTTCTTCGTCTAACCTCGTCAAATAAAGTTTCATCCTGAAGAAGACTATCCGCTATCTGCCCTTTTAAGTCCTTCTGCTTACCTTCCATAAATAATCCTGTGTCTGTATTATATACTGTCACATAATCTTCAATTGTAAACCCATAAACGAAATTATCCCTCGTATAGGAAAAAGCTTTCTTAGGCTGCCAGACTGGTTTGATTCGTGTTAATCCATCCTTTCCTAAAAAGGTCTCACTTGCTAGTGTATTAAACCCATCATAATCTATTATTACAATCACCGGAATATAACCTTTTATCTTTTCCTTTGCATATTCATCCCCAACGATACCAAAATTAACATATAAGGTATTATAAAATGATTCCAAACATCTATCTTTATTTAAGCTTATCTTTTTACCGTCACCCGCTCCAACCAACAAAGTAACTCCATCTTCAACTGCGGTATCAAGCACATGATTCATTTCAACTTTCTTATTCACGATCTGTTCCATATTTCTAGCATGAATCTGTAGCATAAGTCCAAATGGCAGCGTGATTATTACAAAAACAATGATCAAATCTGTCAGCTTCATTTAATCATGCCTCCATATTGTACGAAAATGGTTTCTGTAGGCAATTCACTCCCATAAAGCAACTGTCCAACCCTTGTAGCAAGTGTCTTGTTTTTGTTCACTACTCTTATTAGAAAATAATCTCCCCTAGAAAATTCATACTTATTCTGTAGTCTTCCATCTACTGGAAAAAGTATATCTAAAATATCATTTGTATAAAATGCACTATAATTAACGCCAAAATCCTCCTTGAAGGTGCTCAAATCAAGTGGGTCCTCGTAAACAGGATCATATTTTCTATGTTGATGTTCTAAGCTTATATTATAATAATTATTTGTTGCTGCAAGCTTAGAAGTATATTCTTCATACATTTGTGGAGTCAGATTGCCTATATTTCTCACTGCATCTACTAATTTTGTTGTTTCAATGTAAACGAAGTTTCTTGTAGTGCTCTCTTGCTGCTGAAACATTTGAATGAGGGGATAAATGAATAACAGTAAGACAGCAAGAAACACTGTAAATATTTTGCCAATTGAATTTCCCATGTTTTCCCCTCCTTTAATGAAAGATTACCCGAATTATTTCACCTGAATCGTTCATTCTATTTGTTATTTGATATTGTCGCAAAGGCTCTATCGTTGAAAAATCAAAGGTATGTACATCAGTACTTTTCAATATCTCTATACCTCCAATTTCAATGTCACTCTCTAAACCGTTGTATATTTTATAAATGATATCGGAGCCTGCCATAGTAACCTCATGAATCTCATTACTACTTTCATAAACAGTTTTATCTATTTTATTTGCCTCATTAAATGCATCTTTCATATTAATCGAGGTCATGTTAATAAATAAAACGAGTGTTACCGCTAAAATAAACAAACCAATTATTGTCGCATTATAGATTAGATCCTGTATATTCTCATTCATGATTGCTACCTACTTTTGAACAAAAACCATGGCAACCGCTGCACCATTTGCATCTCTATGTACCTTCCCCATAAAGCGTCCATTTGGATTAACATATTGATTACTCGTCTCATCAATTGCACTCGTTATTAGCGTTGATGACGTAGAACCTATGGTTGCAATACCAGAAGATATCGAAGCACTATAACCATACCATGTTCCTCCTGAATTTTTACCTGTTTGCACTTGAATTGCTAGATAGCTCTTTTCGAACTTTCTAATAACATTAATCACCTCTGATCCTGAGATCTCCTGATTATCATATATGGTTACATCACTTTCAGCTATTTGCGCATTCATTGCACCAATTTTATTTACACCTTCCATCGTTCCATCCTTTGCCATATTAAATACTACAAAAGCAATACTTATAATTGCTAGGGTAATGACAATTCCTGCTGCCCATTTGATAAAACCTAATACATTTTCATTCATATTGTTCTTGTCCTCCTTGGTTTACAAAAAAACCTTAATTTGATTGGAATAGTTGATAAACTGAGTGATACTTAAATGAATAAATGGTGTAATGAGATATAATATTAAAGTTCCCGTTAAGGGAATAAATGCAATAATTTTACCCCAGGTACCTTTCTTGCTTACAATCATTTCATGATCCTGCTTTCGCTTTTCTTGATAATAGCCTCTTTCTATTTTAAGCTCATCAAAGGCCTCTGATATGGATATTTTATCTGTTGCTGCTTGGAGATTCTCGACAATTCTAACAAATGGCATAAAGGGTTCATCTGTTTTAAGCTGTTCCAGTGACCTCATATCACCATTCTCATAATTATTAAGGCACTTCTGTATTGATTCCTTGAAAATAAATGCAAACACTCCTATCCACTGCAATAAATCCTCTACAGAAATTCTTTCAATATTCATAAGCATCAATATAATCGTATGGAATTGCATCACTTCATCCTCCATATTCATATACATCACGCTTCTTCTAAATAATAGCATCCAGTAGGGTATGTAATAGAAGATTCCACCGATACAAATACAAATAATCAACTGCCACCATTTAAAATATTGATTTTCATAGCGCTCTAGCTTATCTAATATTCTAATTGCCATACTTGGTATCATTCTTTTATGAACAACCTTGTTGTCCATCATTAACACTTGTTCCATATCTGCGTAGGACAAGCCCTTTCTGTAATACTTTAAAATGTAAGCCCTGTCAAATGCAACTATATCCGTTTCTACCTCTTGATTAATGACTTCCTCTTGTACCAGCAAAGGCTGTGAAGAATATAAAATATTGTATTTAACGATATGCTGAACATTAATGAAAACGATTACACTAAGTAGAAATCCAATACTTGCATAAATAAGTCTTTTCATGTAAAAGCCTTCGACCGTCATCTTAGTACCAGTAATCTTCAGCATGTCTTCATATTTCATTGCTTTACTAAAATGATTTAGTGTAATTCCATGTAACGTTTTATATAGTCTCTTATTTTTAAATACTATTTCTTGAAAGCTGTAATTTGTGACTTGAACCTCTTGATTACTTTGCATTTTATTGATTAATTCAAAAGATAAAATTACAATGATAAATAAAACGATTTGAACTACAAAGCCATAAGCTCCTTCATAATAAACTCTAAGCTCAGGCAGGTTTCCTTTTGCCCAGTTTTCTATCGCTGATAAGAAGAATATTGGCAGTATGGCGATAACCGCAAGGCTCTTAAACAAATAATTAAGCTTCCTTCTTCTTAAGGTTTCAAGGTTAATTTCTTGCTTCAAATAGTTTAAATTTGTTAAAAACATAGACTTTCCATCAATGATCTTATCTCCGAATTTCAGAACAGTATAACAAAGGGCTAAGAAGGTCTTAAAGTATTTATTAGGTACTAAATCATTGTACTCTGCTTGTTTTTCCTCTGCATCTTCTGATGTTAGGACCTCATAAATTTTTTCTGCGTGATGAGAAACCTCATAATCGCTTTCTTCTATAGAATCATATATTGCTTCGTCAATCATTCCATGCTCATGGTAGTGGTGTCTAATGTCTCCTAAAAATCTTTCAAATTGATACAGCAGCTTATCGTCGAGCTTCTCAACAAGCAGTTTAATGATTTGATTGTGTATAATATAAATAGTAAGTAGCCCAATAATTGTATAATATAGCCGCTGTTGCATGAGTAATACAACGCCAAATAAAACAATTGATAAACCAAGAGATACATAAATAAACTGCATTGTTTTCTTGTTAATTGTCCAATTATCCGATAAATCTAACATTTCAATTCGACCTCTAATTTTTAGTAAATATCTTTTTAACAGCTTAAACTTACTAAAGAAATGATAGGACTTAATGAAAAAATTGCTTTTTACTCTTTTGTTAACCTTATCGTTTAATGAATTGTGTTTTTTTGAGGAAAACATCATTGCGGCAATAAGTATCAATAACATAAATAAAACGATACCTATTAGCAAGCCTAATAAATCTCGATCACCCAAATTAATTCTCCTCCCAATTACGATTCATAAAGGCTTCAAACTCTACCTTCTCTTGATCAGTTAAATGTTTATTAATATCTTCTTGGCATTTTGTTGTTATCCTCTGTAGTGCAACATATTCGCCATTTTCGTATTTTAAAATATCTCTAGTCTCAAAGGTTTTTCTATCTGTCATTCTTATGAAAAATTCATGCATCGTGTCCATAAAGGCTTCTGTTTTTTCTTCGTATGTTCTACCTGCTTTATAATGTCTTGGATAATCGCTATAACACATTAGTGGTACAATTTCTGTAATTCTTTCAATATATCTATGCCCTGTCACAGACTTATTTAAATGAATATCAAAGTTAATAACGTCAACAACTTGCTGTTCAGCCACTTTTTCATTATTGAAAACTCCTGTTTGAAGAAGATTGTTTCTTATGGAGAATATTAGACTTTCAGAGGATTTTGCGTGGTGAGTAAATAAAGTAAAAAGTGACGCCACTTGGGCCATTTGAATCATCCAGGAACTCACTCCTGCTTCAGCAACTTCACCGAGAATATTTACTGTACCATCTGTCTTTTTTTGCAAATTCAGCCCTTCTTGCCCTGAAATCGTTGGTGTCTCTCGAAATGTAACTATATTTCTATTAGGATATATTTTTCTAAGTTGAAGTTCGAAAGACATCTCTTGAATACGAAGTGCAAAGGTAGGATTAATGTATTTAACAATTGACATTAATAGGGTTGTCTTGCCTGTTCCCTGACTCCCCGTGATCGCCGTGACTCGACAGCCCTTGATCAACCATTCCATAAACTGAATGGGCAATTGATTGTTTTTATCTACAATAAGATCCTCCGTATGTGCCTTTGTGATGCTGTCAAATTTCCTTACGAAGAATACCCAACTTTCAGAAAAAGGTGGCCTTGCAACTACAACTCTTGAACCATCTTTCATTTCATTTACTTTGTACCCGTTACTTTCTGATAACTGCCCTGGATTATTGAATCTATAAATATTCTTGCACACTCTTACCAGCTCGTTTTCACTTTTAAAGGATAAAAAAGACAAGTGGATTGTTTTTCCTCTTAAAAAAATCCAAACGGAGTCATAGCTAAAGGGTAACGCTTTGACACTATTTATACCGCTCCCCAAATCCGCTTCTTCATGAAAGGTAGCGGGAATTCCCGATACACCCCCGGATACACCATCAATTTTCATGTCTCGAATTTCATCTATAACACCATATCCTTTATATGCTTGATATATCCTTTGAACTATAATTGCTATTTTGTCTTCAAAAGAAGTAAGCTTTTTTACTTCTTGGGCATAGATTATCTCAATGTCTTCAGTGCATATAAAATAGGTTGCTAGGTCTTCAATTTGTCTTTGTTGATCTAATCCATTGTCTACAATAAGCCGCTCAAGTGCATTATAGTAGTATTTCTTTTTATATATGGATAGCAAGATTTCAAATTTATCTTGTACTGTAAGAGCCCTAGAATTATCAAAATCAATAATTTTTCCAATGTTCTCTTCGTTAATGCCATAAAGATTAACCAAAATATCTCTTATGAAGCTTTTAATGTAGTTTTTCGAATTAATATCACCATAGCTGCAAGTTTTTAGGGCTTTTCTAAGTTGGGCTCTATTTTTCATTCTTTTCTCAAAATCATCCCTTGATAAATTCATTTCATATAAATTGGTTTTTAAAATATCATTGAATTTATTTTTAACAAAGTCAATGAGTTGGTCAATATTATATTTATCTTCATCCACCTCATATTCAGGAGATCCCTTTGAGTTACCTTTTATTATTATAAGAATAAGCAAGCATGTCCCTACAAGAATGATTCCAATCATTATGCTATTCATTAACATCTTAATCTCCTCTTTTTAGGTCTATATCAAGTTGATCAAATATACACATTACACTTTTTCTAACTTCATTGATAAACATATAGTAGCTGTCATCCTTGCTAGCCTTCCTGTTTTTAATAAAGAAATCTATTGCTTTTCCTTCATTGCAAGCATCTGCATAGGTTCTACAGTAAGGAATACAGGCTATATTATCTTTAAGCTTATACTTCCTTTGGAGATTCTTTAGCCCAAACCTTGAGCTTTCGTCATACATTGATATTAAAAACACGCATTTTTGTTGAAATAGTTGGTATTCATTATTAAAAAAATCTTCCAATACATTTGTATTTTGATTTAGATTAAATACGATTAAATCAGAATTAAATAATATTTTATGACTAATACAGCTATTACCTGCTGGTACATCGACAATGATCAAATCATAATAACTCTTTACTGAGTTCAAAATAATTTCAATCATACTATTAAAATCGCTCAAATAAAGCTCTTTATTGGTGTTCTTGGTCCCTATAAGAAGATCCAACCTTCCTTTAACCAACGTATTTGTGTAGCTTAATACGCTCTCCTGATCCAAAGAACTAAATCTTATAAATCTACTAAGTGCATCAATTCCAGTATCCTTTAGCTGAGTCATCTCTGTATTTAGGTATATCTTATCTAACAAAGCTGCTTCCAATGTAGATTTTTCAAAATGACTGTGTGTAATTAATGTTTTCATTCTATAATCAAGAGCTATGGCACAAGCGATAGCAACAGCATTCGAAGTTGTTGTAGTCTGTCCGTGCACAGTACTCCAAAAGGCTATTTGCATGCTTTTGCCCCCTCTACTGACTTGATGATCTTCATTACTTCTCCAAATTTAATGCCATAAAGCTCTTCAATAATGTCTGCAAACATTTCTTTATATTTCTTTGAAAGCTTTTTAAACGAAAACACATCATCATATTGACACAACAGTTTACACTTATAATCATCCTCTGTAAATTCAAACTCATACTCCGCTATCACCTTCGCATACTCTTCAATATCTAAAATTTGATTAATATAGTCTTTATCAATCTTAGTGTTGATAACATCTCGATAAATTTTAACCACATTCATTTTTTTATTTAAGAAGTTATTAAGGATCTGCTTTAAAGACAGAATATGATGTCGTTCATAATCCGACACAATAAATACTATAGAGTAATCCATATTGAGCAGTTCAAGTTCTCCGTTGAGCCCATGGTCTACAAGAGCGATGTCGTAATCTTTAAGGTTAATTGCTTTGTTTAGTTCCGTTAACCTATCTGCATGGGAACAACAATCCACACCTAAATATGTATATACATCACCCCCAGTCATGGTGGGGAGGGTTGCTTTTAATGCTTGATCTTTGCTTGCATCAATAATCAATACCTGTTTGTTCAATGCCCTTAAAATCCTAGATAAGTAGTGAAGCATATCAACCTTGTATGAACCAACAAATCCTAATTTAATAAAAGGATCCATTTACATCCTCCTCCTTTTTTTCAGTTTGTTTTTCAGAACTATCATTTTCTTGTGTTGGCTTTTGTGTTGGCTTTTGTGTTGGTTTTTGTGTTGATTCTTGATTTTGTTCTGTTGTTGGCTCTATTGTTGGATCTACAGAAATGCCTGTCTCTTGCTTTAATGCTTCTTGTTCCTTTGTAATTTTATTTTCTCTATTCGTTGCTTCTTGCTTTACACCACTTTCTACACTATAAGTTGCTTCATCACTGATTTTACTTAATCGTTCATCTAACTGTCTTCTGGCATCCTCTGTTAAACTTTTTTTAGCTTCCTCGATAATATTAGGATTGCTTTTTATGACTTTTAGAACATCTAGGTTTACCGGATAATTATATATCGCCTTATCTTGAATAGATGGAGCAACATATGTAACCGTGTATAATTTTGAACCTTTCTGTAAGTATGCATCAACGATTGCACTGCTTAAAGTCAAAATTTCTTTTTCCTCCACCCACAACCAAAGTGTATTTGTTGCTAATTGTATATTTCTAACTTTTTTCTTGCTTAAAACAATATAATCTTCTCCATTAGGAAACCCTATCCTAACATCTATATAACGACTTTTTTCTAAATTGCTAGGCAATAGCAGCATATTGAGTTCTTCTTCCCTCAGATCATTAGAAATAATTTCCTCATGTATCATAGCCTTCATTAAAGGAATTCCTTGTTCCACGTCAACTAACAGCACTTTTCCATACTCTACACTTGTTACAAACTGATCTTGAGAAGTGCTGGAGCTTATTTCTCCCTCATAAAAATGCTCTGGTTTTAAAACTGTTCCCGCCGCAAGCTTTTCATTACTTACAAGTGCAATCCTTTTTAAGTTACTCTTCAAAGCATAAATCTCGTTCACATATCCTGACACTTGCATTTTATAGCCTATGTATCCTAGTGCTCCTATACCTCCAATTAATATCACTGCGATTAAAGTATTCCTTACAACCTTTGATAGCTTTAACCTTTTCTTTCCAAAAGCCATAATGCTCCCCCTGCTTAAGAATTCATCTTTAAGTTTTTAATACTTGTTCAAATGCTTTTTTTATTTCTTGACCAGGAATGAATGGATTCATGTTATAGGGCAAGTGAAATGTCTTACTTTTCGTCCATCCTTTTATCTCCTTAATTGACTTCTGATCCATAAAAGGTAATAAATAATACCAATTGTTGTTTGGATCATATGTTCGGGTTAAGGTATAAAAGCTCTTTATTTCTTTAACCTTCCAATCCATTCCTTGACCAACGACAATCCTAATATCAGCTCTAATAAATTCATCTATATTTCCTAGTACTTGATAAGAACCTAAATCTAAAAGAATAAAATCATACTTATCCCTATATAAAGTAAGAAATTGCCAGTAGTCTATATCCCAGAAATAGTGAACTCTATTATAAATGAAATTCTTTTTTTCTACCGCCTTTTCATCCACGGTAACAAATCCAATCTCTTTAAAATGCTTTGAATCATTCAATTCGATTAAAGCTACTTTACCTTTTTTAGACAAGATCTGCGCAAACATAATACTTGAATGTGTGACACCAACTCCTTTGGATACACCCAAAAAACCAATAGTTACTGTCCTTTTTACAGTTATCTCATTAGTGCTTTTTTCACCTCCAGAATCCATCTTATTGGAGTAATTTATATACTCATATTTTTCCAAGGTATTTTCTATTTTGTTATTATCTAGTCCTAACAATGCTTTTTCTAACTCTTCTATGTTTTGAAATCTTAGATTCGGTAAAATTTCGCAACACTTTAAAACTATCTCAAATAGTTCATTCGCCAATTCTGTATTAAGCTGTTCAGTCCATTGAATTTTATAAGGTGGGAGAGATAGGTTTTTACTGGTTAACAAATAATATATTGTAATACCTAGAGAATAAATATCAGTCCGTTCATCGCTCTGTCCAATACCATATTGTTCAGGCGCTGCGTAACCCTTGGTGCCAATTGGCATAGTATCGTTTTGGCTTTCTTCTTTATACTCCCTTGCTATTCCAAAGTCTATAAGCTTAATGTTACCATCATCCATTAACATAATATTATCTGGTTTAACATCCCTATATATAATTGGATGTGGTTTACGCTGATGTAGGTATTTAAGTACGTCACACAATTGAAATGCCCAATGAATGACCTGACTAGTCTCGATTTCTGAGCACTGTTTTTTATAATCTTTAAGATTCGTTCCTTCTACATATTCCTCAATAATATAAATAGCTTCTTCATCTTCTTCAATATCAATTATTTTAGGTATGGCTCGATGATTTAAATGCTTCAATATATTAGGCTCTGCAAGTAAGTTAATATTATGATTATCTTTTCTTGCCCTTTTTATTGCCCACTTGTTTCCAACTTTAATATTTTCTGCAAGATAGACTTCACTTGTACCTCCTTGTCCAAGTGCATCGATTACTCGAAATTTGTCAAAGTACACCTTCCCGATCTCCATTTTACCTCCCCATTTCGATAATAGTAATTATGTACCACAGGTGTTGTAATAAACCAATTATATACATTTATTTTACTATTTACAAGGGTTTTTTATGTTATATTTTGTTATGTTTTGCGATATTTGTCGTATTTCAGTTTTATTTCTAACATTATTTTACAAATATGTATAATGTATCTATTACAGTATTGATCCCCCTGTCAATTTATGTACCTTATACTGGTTAAAATTTCGCAATAAAAAAAGCCATGGGCAATCGCTCATGGCTCAATGTAAGTCTAAAAATTATTCGGTAGTTTCTGGTGTTTCTTCAGGAGTTTCAGGTGCTGCATCTGGTGTTACTACCGGAGTTTCTTCTGGCGTTGTTTCCTTTGCTTTATCCTCTGGCTTTGTTTCGCCAGTCACTATAAACGCTGCCCAATTCTTTTCATTTACTACAACATTGTACTCTGTTTTCCAAAGTTCAATCTTCTCTTCAAAAGCAGCTTCCTTTTGACTTCTGTTTGCATTTTTAATTGCAGCGTCTTCTTTATCTTTTCTTTCTTGAATTTGTTCTGCCGTTGGAGCTGTAGCAGCTTTTTCAACCTTAATAATATGATATCCATAAGTAGTTTCAACAAGCCCGCTTATTTCCCCAGTTTTCATGGAGAATGCTGCTTCTTCGAATTCAGGAGCCATTAAACCTTTTGTAAAAGTATATTCACCCTTATCAGGTATTGAGGCTTCATCTTGTGAATATTCTACTACTAAGTTACCAAAATCCTCATTCGCTTTTGCTTTTGCAAGTACTTCTTCTGCCTTTGCTTTTGCTGCTGCCAGACCTGCTTCATCTAATGGAGCACCCGTTGCGTCATCAATTGTTTTAATCAATATATGTTTTACTACGACAACATCTGCATCAATTCCATATTTAACAATGGAACCATAAATAGGATCTTGCATTGCTGCGATAGCCAAATCATTCTTAACTAGTTCTTGATCTAATTCTTCATCTGGTGTTGCTACATCAATTAGTTTATCTAGGTATAGATAGTTAACCGCAATTTTCTCTAAAGTTGCTAGTGTAAATCCGCTTGTTTTTACAACCTCTGGATCTAATTGTTCAAAATATGTTTTAACATCCGTTTTAGCTTTTGTAATTTCTTCTTCTGTTAAAGTAATACCTTTGTCCTTAGCAACTTGTGCTGCTAAATTAATCGTAATAACTGTTTGTAATACTTGTTCTTTTACATAATCCCCAACAGTTCCTACGCCGTCTGGACTTGGTTGGCTCATACCTTCGGCTCCAACTTGTGATTCCATGCTGAATACGAAAAACTTTGCTTCGTCTATCGTCGCCTTTTCACCTTTAATCTCGACAATCGTTGTATTGGTTGTATCTGAACAACCTACAAACATTGTCGCCATTAGTGTTACTATCATGATTAATATAACTATTTTTTTCATTTCTTTTAGCTCCCTTTTTACTATATTACCCGTATATTTTATATGGATTACACCATTTTAAGCTTATATTATGTGTCAATTATTTAACTAAGCTTAACTATTATAGTTTAATGTATTTGAACTATAAAATCAACAAAAAATATATATTTATTTGTGAGGTTTCTGTGTCAGGAAAATCGGCTCCTAATAATCATCCCCTTATTTACACATCCGCCGCTTTTCCAACCCTCTTTCTTTTATCAATAGCCAAAAGGAAAATCGGCTAGCACCTTCAATATCTTGAAACCCACCCCACCGCTTTTCCAAACTCTATCTATATCCCTTTTACTACCAAAAACAAAACGCTCTTAAAATATTTAATACCATCACTACACAAAAAAAGACACAAGCTTTTCACACTTGTGCCTTCCCAATTAACGATTCTTCTATGTAACTATCTCATTACTCTTTAGGTTAGGTAACTCCTTCGGCTTTGGCCTTCGTTCAAGTACAAGAACCTCTAGATCTTTAGCTTCTGATGAAATATGACTTGAGATATCCCTCTTTAAGAGTTTGAATAACTTACCTCTCATGGTTTCTCCTAAAACAACTTGTGCTACATCCATGTCTCTAATAAAAGCTATAATACGTGAAGAAACATTTTGATCACTTACAAAATGAACCTCACCACCTAATTCTTTGCCATATTTGAATAAGTCCTCAAGTAAAGTTGCTGATTCAGGTTTTTGAAATATACTCATACCCTTTTCTACATGTAAAATATGCAGCTGTGCAGCGTTTTCTCGAGCTATCTTTGCACCCTTTTCTATTAATCTTTTAGAATTACCTTGTATTGTAATACATACTAAAACTTTTGGTTGATTTTCCAATGCTAACACCCCTTTACAAATGAATCTGACTACTATCCCTATCAACCCTTTTATTTATATAACTTTATTATAGCACTATTATTTGGTATATTCTACATGCATTCACATTGTTCACAAATTATTCATAGCTAATTATTAACATACCTTAAGTGAATCAAGCAATATTGTTTGCTTGATCCACTGGCTCTCTTTAGTAAAAGTATTGTCTGTAATTATAATAATAAGGAGAATAATAATTGCGATTTTTTCTATATCTTCCACCATAAAATCCGTGCCTTCTTCTACTAAATAACTCGTTTAATAATAAAATTTCAACCAAATCTCTTTGAAAGTCATAGCCTCCTCTAAGCTGCATTCCCGTAACGTCAGCCTCAACTTCTTCCTTAGCTTTCAAGCTTTCATCTTTGCTAAAAGTGTCATTAATTTTATCTGTTATTTGTTCAATTGTTTCACGATCAGGATATTCATCATACATATAACTACCATCATATTCCAGTTTATCACATTCTTCCTCGATATATGCCTGAATTTTTTTGCAGAAGTCTGGATACATGCTTTTCATATATTGAATATCCGAATCATTATTCTCCTCTTGATCATATTGATTCGGCAGTTGAATTCCCGAGGACAAATACATTGATGCTTGATTTGTATTGCTTATATTGTTGTATTGATAATAATCATTTCTATTATGATTAACCGCATTTATGTCAGAATACATTGAATACTTTCCGGGATATTTTATCATAATTGCTCCAACTCTTATTTCAATACTAATATATGAATGACTTACTTACTGTGTGATTAATATTCAAAAGTAATGACCGGAGTTGCGACATAAAAGATTGTTTTATTCTCTATCTCATTATATGTCATTGCAAGATCCATATTGATTTTCTCTCCATTCGAAACAACATAATCATCCATATACTTAGAATACCCATAGGCACTCTTTAATTCCTGTATAGATACCATAGATTTCACTTCTCCTTTTAATGCTTCAACAATATCTTCCATAACCATTTTCGCATTTTCATCAGAGATTTCCCCGAGTTGACTTGCTGTGATAATCAAACCTTTTGTTGCAATCATTTCCATATCACTATATATCTTATTTATTTCATCCTCAAAATATCCAATGCTCTTACACTTATTGTAAAGCTTAATATTTACTGTCAAGTAATTCCTTGCCTTAAATGTACCATTATCTATATTCTCTACAATCTCTACTAATTCAATTTTAGTGTGTGCATCGTTAGAACTTTTTTCAATCGTATAAACTTTTTTATCCTTTACATCCACAAAATCCGCATGATAATTTTCAATACCAAGTTTAAATGCAACTCCCTCAACAACCATACTCATTTCTTCCTTTGTCATATATTGAGGAATATATTCCCCCCATACATTCAACTCAGTATCTTCAATTCTAAATTCAGTATTCCCAAAGGCCTCAACGAGTTCCTCTCCACCATAAACCAAGTCTTCATCTATAACATTGTCAATTAAAATTAAGCTTATCACTAAGATAGTAGCAAAAAGAAGTTTTCTATAGATTTTCATGTCTTACCCCTCCAAAATATTTCCACACATTATTATCTTTCCTAGAGTATAGACACATAAGTAACTAGTTATTCAAGAAAAACGGCTCTATAAGAGAAAATATTACGAAGAACTTATTGCCGTTTTTCCAATTGCATATGCAAATCGTTCTCATTCAACAGGAAAAACGGCTTAAAACAAAAAGATTACAGAAAACTAACTGCCACAAAAAAGGAGCCCCTTTTCTATAGACAAATATCTATAGTGAAGTAGCTCCTTTCCTATGAACAATTTTATTTTGCCTCACAAATCTGCTCTAACACTCTCGACAGAAGCACAGCACAATCCTGTCTGGTCGCCTTGGTATCTGGAGTATACGGATAAAAGAATTTATCTGTTGGCTTAACAATTCCCGCTTCAACCAAAGCCTTGAACTCATCATTACTCCAATGAACTTTTAATGCATAAGTATATTTTTCTCCTTGGTTAAAGAAAACAAAAGTCCTATTGATTACGGCTAAAGCCTCTCCGATAGTAATATTTCCAGCAGGATCAAATTTTCCGCCATCCCTTCCTTCAAAGATTTCTCTTTGAGCCAACGTAAGAATATAAGGTCTGGCCCAAAAATTCTTAGCAATATCTTTAAACTCAAGTTTACTTTCTCTAAGCAACTCATACTCTGCAGTAAGCGTCATCATCTTAGCGAACTCCGCTCTATTCACGTTACTTTTAGGCTTAAAGCTTCCATCTGCATATCCCGAAATGATACCTCTATTATATAGGTTTAATATACTGAGTTTCTCAGCCTCCGAGGTTGGCATATCGGAAAAGTTTGTCATTTCTTTTCCCTTTTCTTCTAATACTACTTTGATAGGAAAGTTGAAATTTGTTGCTTGAATCTTCCTAGAATCCCAACCCTTTATTGTAGTTGAACTTGATTCATAGGTAACTTTTAATGTTCCATTTTCTAATAGTGTCCAACTAATAATTCTAATTGGATTTTTATTAATACCCTCATGCCATTTTAACTGTATCGTTGCGCTTTGATCAGACGAAATATTAACGTCACAAATTACACGTTCTGCTGCACAAATTGTTATAGACATAAGTACCAAAAGCAGTAGTGTAATCACTATATATTTAATTAAGGTACCTTTAGTGGCATTTTTCATTATTTATTCCACCCTTTAGTTAATTAGCTTAGACCAAATTGCAAAGACCTCTCCATATGTAATGGTATCTTTTGGTCTAGCTGTATCCAATGATGATACTAATCCAATTGTAGCAGCCTTTGCCATTGAAGCTTTGTAAGCACTACTAATATTGGCATTTTTACTAACTGCATTGGTTGTAGTATTGCTTGGCACAATTGATTGATCGTTTATAATTTCATAAGCTCTAGTAAACATACTTATGGCTTCTTCCCTTGTAACCTGAGCTTTTGATGAAGAGTCATTTGTTTTAATCTTAGAACTTTTTAGCGCAGTCATGATATCCTTGGAAATATAATCATCCAAATTAATTTCTTTCTTGCCTAACGTAATATTATACATTATGTTAATTAATTTTGCCTCAGTAATTTTACTATTGGCATTATAATTACTTAAGCCTTTAATTGAATATTGTGATGTTACTAGCTTTCTTGCAACTTCAGACCAATGTGCTTTATCTGTTGAAAGGGAGGCATTCACATCTTCAAGAACATAACCACCATAGACACCTACCTTTGCTGTTTTAAAGGACATGTACCCACTTTCGCTGTCAAAGGTGCTTTCGATTGAATTCCAATTATTTTGATAATCTCTAACAGTTCCCATTCTATTGACTCGAAATTGCTCATATTTATTATTCGTCATCAATTGAATTTCTAGCTCTTTATCAGTAAAATATACGGCCTTATTTTTCTTTTCGCTATTCACATAAATATCTACATCTTGAGCATCAGAAACTGGCCTAATAGGTTGATTTATCATTTGTTCTTTCGTGTAGTTCTTACCAAGAGATTTAATTTCTATCCTAACAGAGGGTACACCTCCATAAGACTTCGCGTGTTCATTCACTTCGGATGCCAATGCTCCAAAAGGCACCTCCAGCAAAACGTCCCCTGCATCAATCGTAAGTGTTACTTTATTTGTATCAAAAGCTTCAAGTATCGTATAAGGTATGCTTACACTCCTTTTTAATATTGTTTTATCCTCGAAATTGGATATATCAATGTTATATACATAAACGTTTTGAGCTATCAAATTACTAATTAATCTCTGATCTACATTATTATCTTTGCTACCATCACTTCCAACACTATTATCTCGAAACCTAAATTCTAATTCTTTCGTTTCCTTATTATAGATCATTTCATAGTCTTCACTTGGTAGAATTTCTAAATCCGGGTCTATTGTTCCATCATACTCGTCGCCCGTAGATAAAGTAATAATCTTAATTGTTGTTGTATAGTTAGAATCTTTTTCAATGAGTTGTCCTTGCTCGCTTCCCACAATCTTAATTCGAGATTTTGCTCGAACATAATAAGATCGATTTGGTATTAGCTCGTTAATCATAATCAGATTCTTTTGTAACAGTTCGACAGTAGCAGGGACAACATCCGCCGCACCATCGCTACTCACGATATAAATTGGGTCAATGAACTTTGGATTATCTGATACTTCAATAATATAGCTATAGGTCTGTTTTACTTTTTTTGATGCATTTTGTGGCACATCTCCAATATCTAATTTCCATTCTATAGATATATATTTATCTGTAACACTAGCATCATATCCATACTTTTTCATATTCTCTAAAGATGCAATACCAAAGCCCTTAGGCGCATAAGGATTATTTACATCTCTCGTTGTCCCCATAACAGCATTGCTCCAATGAGAAGTGTTGTTATTGGCTGGTTGTTTTGCACGAACCCAAAAATAGTAGTTTGTATTTGGGAATAAATCATCTACAACCACATCATAATATTTACCATTCACAGGGTATTTGGGGTCTAGTGGATTTGTTGGCAATGTCCATGTAACCGGTTTAGCTGTTGTTATATCTTCAAAGGTTGAATAGATTACCTCATAATTAAAATCCAAATTATATTTCCATCTCACTGTGATAGACGTTTCCGTATAATTATACGTATATAAATTGGGTACGGTTGGATCTGGATTCACTACAACGTCCGTCGGCTTAGTTGCAACCACGAGTGGTGTTGGATAATGGGCATAAAGGGTTGTACCATTGATCTCTCTGTAAGGGTAAATCATAACCATATAGGAGGTGTTTGGCAGAAGCCCAATTGCACGATAGTCTAGCTTATTTGTATCCTCAACTTCTCTAGTTGGCGTAATATTAACCCACGCCAAAGGTTTCGTACCGTCTTTGTCCGCTTTAACGATCTCTTCATAATAGGCATTGAAATCATAGGCAGGGTTTGTTAATTTCTTTGTTGCAATGATGCTTTTAACAGTCTCATAAGGAATTTTGTAAAATTTATACTTCACATCCGAAGTACCAAAAGAATCTTTTCCTAAATCAACATGTCGTGAAATTACATCGGTAATATCCACATCTAAATCCTCTAATGTCTCTTCAATTTCCTCTTCGCTTGTTAAACTATAAATAGGAACAAGTGTAGAGCCCGCAACCTTTGTTGCACTAAGTGTACCATCTGCAGCCACCCATACTTCATGAACCCAAGTTCCTAAATCATCAGAGGTAATTTCCCACCAGGATTCTTCCCAGGTGACAGTTACTCCAACATCTGTTGTTTCAGATTCTTTTTCTTTTAACGGAGGCTTGGTAATCGTTGGTGGTGCATAGGCATCACCCTCATAGTTAAAATAAACTGCAACTGTAGTGGGTTCAGATGTAAGTACTCCATTACCCGTCCTTTTCTTAGCTACAACCTTAATATAATAGAGCTTATTAGGAACTATTTGCGACATTTCTCCTGTTTCATCGTTATAGTATTGATTTAGTTCTTGACTATAACCCCATATTTGTAATCCATCAGCAATGATATTATCAGGTGTTGAACTTCCATATCGCTTATCATCTACGGCTTTTTTTGCATATGCAAGAGATTCAAGTGAGTCTGTTACCCATATATCATAATAAATATTCGTATCTGTAATAGTGCTCTCAAAGGTTGCTGATGTCGGATCCACATCCAAGCGACGGAAAGCACTCCATATGAAGTTAATACTATTATTTGATTTTAGAATATGGTATGTATTGTTGTTCTCCTCTATAAGTGTATCAAGGCTACCTACTGGATAAGTATACCCTGGCACAAAGTACTCATTCTTTAATTCTGTTCTAATAGCCGCTGAATCATTATCATGTTCAAGCTTTAAATCGTCCAATATTTCCTTAGAAAATAGTTTAGGAACTACCGGCTTATTTGGGGTAATTCTAAGTTCAGATGGAACATATGTCATTTTATTTGAGATTGGTTTAATATCAGGCTTTGACTGCCCGCCTACTCCTAGTGCACGATACACAAACTCAATTTGATATTCTGTTTCTTTCTTTGGTTTCAGTATTTTATAATAACCAATCGACGCAGAGCTCCCATTAAAGATTACAACATTACTGCTTTGTCCGTCTACATACTGTACAAGGGTGGATTCTACTAATTCATAATCTTGTTTGTCTTTACCCACTTGGAAATTAGTAGGAACACTCCATTCTAATCGAATATAATTGCCTTCTTCGTAAAGGTCAAGTTCAATTTGAGTTGAACAAGCGCCAATGTAAGGAAAGTTCCTATTCCTCATCACAGAATCTCCAGCAAAAAAATCTACGGTTGGTTCGACCATAACAGAATAAACCTGTCCAGGATAAACATTTTCGCTAATGGTATAGGAGAGTTTATTTCTTTTAGAAACAGGATCATAAAATTTCTGGACATTTTCACTCGTTAAACCAATCTTTTCTCCTTCTTTATTGTTAATTAATAGCTGCTTGTTTGTATAAGTTCCCACAGCATAGACAATACGATAATTAAAATCTGGTTGTCCTAAGTCATCCCAAATTACTTGAATGGAAGAATCCGTAGTAATCAGTTCAACATCTAAATCTGTAATGCCAAAAGCAAGGTCCACTGCTCCAATACTGGGAGCTAGGACACTTACCGTTTCTGTTCCCTGTACCACATCATGATAATGGTATGGTCTTACTTCTACTTGATATAACGAACCTGTATCCAAATTGATGAATTTTTCAATGTCAACCGATTTATCGATATACTCCTGATGAATCCCTTTTCTAATCTTAAAGGTACTGGTGCTATTTTTAGTTATATTTTTGACTACAATGTCATAACCATCAGGTTCATCCTTATCTTCTGCTAGGTTAATAGGCTCCTCCCAATCTGCTGGATCATCCCACGTAACAGTCATCGTAGGCTTAAGGATTGGTTTGTTTGTATTAATATCAATTCCTTCGATATAAAACACGTCCTCGATGGCCACATTCTCTACTTGTATTTGTCTATTTGCATAAGTAGGTGTTCCAGTTGTACTGATTAGTAATGATAGTACAACTACTAGAGCTAAGATTCTTTTTTTCATTATGCACATCCTCCTTATCAATTCAAGCCTTGATCTATTTTTGTTAATAATTGAATAAACTCTTTCACTGTCACTTTGCTTTCTGGTAGTAAATAACCATTATTGAGTTGATACATTCTCCAATTGGCTCCAATAAGCAATGTGTTTTTATAGGCTTCATTGACTTTGCTGATATCTTGTATCATATTGTAGTTCGTAATCTTAGCATTATTCAAGACAATTGAATGTCTCTTCGCAAATGTTATCGTGTAGTAATAGTATACTTCTTGCTTGGTCAAGTCGGAATACATATTTGTGCTACTTACTGTAATCCCTTCATCCTTCAAAAATTGCATATTATCGCTTCCCACTGGTGCTCCAAGTAATCTACCTAATGCTGGAATCATTCTATACTTTTGTAAGCTCATTGTTCCCGTACTTAGTTCACTTGTATTGAATATTTCATTTAGCTTATACTTATTGATTACATCAATTTCTTGTGGTGAATATTTCCCACCGAGAATTGTTGAGGTTATTTCTTGTGATACCAATACATAAGAGGTTAAGTCCAGTGTTTCAACCCTATAGAGATTGGTTCCATACGTTGAAGCTTGTCCAACCCAACTTGAACCGACCTTCTTGATAACCTGAAGCGTTGCATCAGCTACTGTTGGTTTTAGTGTTAATAAT
Organism: Firmicutes bacterium HGW-Firmicutes-1; assembly: GCA_002841625.1. Taxonomy (NCBI): domain Bacteria; kingdom Bacillati; phylum Bacillota; species Firmicutes bacterium HGW-Firmicutes-1. The sequence continues at coordinate 155,674 of PHAG01000004.1, forward strand.
AAACTTTTGGCCACAGTTGTTACTGGTTTAGTGGTAGTCATGATATTATTTGTCATAATAACGTTGGAGCTAAACCTAAAATTCGAATTTACCCCATCAAGTGCATCTTGCGCAATCTTCAAAAGCTTAGTTTCATCAATGCCATTAGCAAGTTCTAGAGATAATGCTGATTTTAAAAGCCCTCTTTTCCATGCAATAATGGTATCCAGTTCTTTAATTATTTTTTCATCCATACTATTTTCTAGGATTTTACTACCAACAATATCTACTTTAATATCTAAAATTGGACTCGCCGGCGTTTTCGAGTTAATGGTAGCTTTCGTAGTACTACTATCAACAGTGATTTTAATATAATAATCTACCGAAGTTGTATTGTATTGTAAAATTTCTTTGGCCTGATCGTTAATTGCTTTTGTAATGGTGAGTCCAATAGATGACGGACGTATTAGAATACTCTGCCCACTATGATCAATTTTCAAAGACACCTTGTTGGCATTTGCTGCTTCAATAAAATCTGCTGGTAAATAAATAACATTGGTTTTAACATTCTGAACCGTTAAAGGATATACACTATTCTTATAATTTGCAAGTTCTCCTACAGCATATTCTTCTCTATATTTAATTGCATATTTCGCAGATGTTTTTTCCAACTCAAAATAGGTTGCCTTAGCTAACTCTTTCACTTTTAAATCATAATAGTCTAAATATTTCTTCATCTTAATTTCCTCATCATAAGAACCTTGGTCAAACTCAGTTCGAACAATAAGCCTTTCAGAAAAAGCGGATGTAGGATAGGCCTGAGAGTCATCTGGCAAAGTATCCTGTCCTTTTGTCTGATCAACTATTCTAACCTTAATACTGTATGCTTTTCCAGGCTTTAAGTTAGCCACCTTATAATAAAAACGTTTATAACCGGTTGCACCCTCATCGGTTTTAGCTACAAAGGTTACTGGATATTTTGTAATACTATAATCTGCATCCTCTTCACCTTTTACATGCACTTCTAATACATAGTCTGCATCCTCTTTTACAATACCCGTTTTAGGATAAAAGTTATCCGTAGGAATAGGTGCGTCAAAACGAATGATACTTTCTAGCTTATCATCATAGGTATAAAGCGGATTATAAGAAACATCCAAATTAATTGGCCCTTGAACTGGCGCTGTAGTCAATGTATCTAGTTGCCAGGGGGAAGCTGCGTTGATATCCGTTTCCATATCTAATACCGTATCAGCATCAAGGTCACTTCCCATAACATTTATGGTTCTTGCATAGTAGTAGTAAACCTTATTAGGAGTATTTGTATCATCTAAAATGCTAACTGTATTGTTTTCTATCGTAAATATTGGCTCATTCTCCGCATTCAAGGGGTCTTGTACCTCCCATTCACCTTCTACATACTTGAGCAATACATACATTAATCCGTCGTCAACATCATCAATTTCTACAATACGCCAGTACTCTAATTGATCTTCTGAAAGTTCTCCAGCAACCATTAAGTCTTCCAAAGAAAGAGAACTTGAATTCAAAAGACTTGGAAGAGCTTTATCTTCTATACTAATGACTTCAAAGCCGTATTTGTTGTATTCAAATTCCACTTCATCTGGGTGTGTCCAGCTCAGCAAAGCACTCAATTGGCTACTATCTGCAAACTCTGCAGTAAAGTCCTCAACTGACAAAGGCTTGATCTCATCCTCATTTGGTGCATCTGTAACAACCGGTGTCGTAACACTTAACAGATTTGATGGGTCTGACATTTTCACTGCAGTGGTACCACTTTTAGTAACATCCAGTTTTGTAACTATTCGAACATAATAGTTCGTATTTTTATCTAATCCTGTTATTTTTGAAACCCATTGTAAGTCTACATCATTATCAGCGGTCAAATCAAAATAGATTGTTTCTCCATTTCGTAAATCTGCTAATGTACTTGCGGTAATATCTATCCCGTTTGCTATAGGATAAGTCCCCATTTGTATGGGGTCACCAAGTACCGGATCTTCAGGGTCGTCTTTATCCTCAATATCTGGTATATCTAAATTCAATAACTTTTCTTTATTTTGAGAGATGTATACACCATAATGAAGATCATCCTCTAACACTTTGTTTAAAGGATAAAGCATGTAGTCATAATAATCTTTTACATCGATTGCTTGCCATTTTAACGTAAGTCCGATTTTATTTGTAACCGCCTCAATGAAAGGTGTATATGTTACACCATCTACAATCGGAACCTCATATCTAGTTAAGCTTAAAGATAAACTGGCTGGTATTGATGCTTCACTTACCCCAATTTTATCATCTCTCACTGTAATCGCTTTCAATTTCAAATAATATACAAAAGGAATATTACTTCCAGCTGGGTCGATTCCTACTGGAGCATTCACGTCATATGTATTTGGATCGCTTATTTGATCAATGTCTGTTGTAAACTTATCAACCCAAACTCCATTTTCAACAATAGTGATGTTTTCCATTCTAAATAGTCCATTTATACTGTCATAACCAGCTAGGAAATTAGCTCCTATAGAAGGTGTTTCGTTATCGTTAAGATCTTTGTCGTAAAGCTTAATCTCATACTTTCCACTCACTCCATTTTTGGTGACTTCAAACACCTTAATTATTTCAAAGGGTTTAGTCGCGGTTGCTGTAGGAAGTGTATTAATCATCAATTCATAGTAAATCCTGTCGTTTGGACTTCCTGTAAAAATAGTTTCAAGCTCTTCTTCACTTGGCGCTTTCCATACCAAATCAAATTGTGCCTTCGTTGGATTCGTCACAGAAACATCATCTGAAGGTACAACATACAAGTTATCTACTTCTTCAATTCTTGGTGTAGTTTGAGGTATGTTTTTGTCATCCTTTGCTTTATAATTTAAAACTTGAGATCCAATATCAGTCCCCGAAAAGTTAATATAAACCTGATAAATATCTTGAAAATTTCCAGTCTTAAAGTCTACCGGAATATAAATATTGGGTTGAATGATTTCACTAGAATTCTTATAATAATGCTTTACCCATAAGTCAAATTGATTAATAGGCAGACTATCTGTGTGGTATACCCTATACTCTAATTCAACTTGGGAACCAATATCATATGGCTTAATTTCCAAATAAGCTTCTGTCATATTCGCCCTTTTCACTTGATAATCCATATAAGTATATGCAAATTTAGATATTGGTAAGAAATCCCCAAATACATAGTCCGTAAAGCCAGCCTTAACTTGAAAGCCAACCGAGACATTGTAAATCTTACTCGCTTGAAGTGCATCCCATTGAATGAAATTTGTTCTAGTAGAATCAGCTAAGGCATCTTTGTCTTGAACAATATCGATTTGATAAGTCGTTCCTGTTAGGGTATACTCTACATCCTCGTTGCTGCCTGTAGGATCTGTTAAGTTATCTATAATGCCCGTTCCTGGCACATTTCTTAAATCAAAATTAAAGTTAATATTATCATCTGTCGACTTATTTATATCATTAATTTTAATGATTGCATTTAAATCATTAAGATTGCTTGCTGCTGTTACATATGTCCAAGTACCCTCATCCCATTCTTTCGGTTGTTCAAAGGTCATTTTTAAACCGGGCCTTCCACCAGGCTTCTCTCCCAATGGATCCGGATTGTTGATTGGAGATATTTCATCGTTACCAGTCGCAACAGAAGTATCGATATTGTTGGCTTTTAAATGTGTAGGTACCACTTGAAAGTTTTCTAGGGTATTCAAAATTTTTAAAGCATCCGGTGTGATCATGGATGGATTCTTATACGTAATAGGTACAATCGTACCTGCCTTATATCCAGTAATTAAAAAATATACCTTTTCTGATTGATAGTCCCACTTCATAATTATTTTTTTATTGTGAATTTGGAAAGCAACACCTGGATATTGATTTCCTGCAGTAGCTTCAATTGTATAAGTAAGATCGCCCGCATTAACGAGTTTCGGATTAGCCGGGAAAGAGTAATCTTTCCAAACAGGGATAGTTGGTTCATAATTCATTTCCCTAAAAGAAGTGTCTATTAGTCCTTGGGTTAGATTATTCAACCCTTGGTCTTCGACTCGATAACGCAATTCTACCTGGCTAGTCGTTTTGGTAAATTTAACCGTTGTACGCTGATTGTCTTCTAAATAATAAACCAAATTATATACACCAATGTCGTCCTCTTTCATTTCTAATTCTAATAATAGCTCGTCTTCACCAGCTTTACCCTGAACAATGTTTAAATTAGTATCCAACGTATCGCTTTCATTCCAGATAAATGCTTTTATAGCTGCATTAACAACTGAAATCGGATTGGTTTCTGTATATATAATATTAATAACCATCATAAAGACTAGAAATAAAGCTATTTTGCGTTTGTTCATTGGTAGTGCCTCCATTGTTTAAGTCTTGGGTATCTAAAAAATGGTATTCGTCTATATAAATATCGACACCTCAGCCATTTATAATAAGGGGCTTATGTTACAATTTATTTACAGATATGCACAATTATAGTTCCAATGCCGCAACTTGTTAATAAATAAAGCACTTACGCGTCCGCAAGTGCTTTGTTTTATTCATTTGATTTATTTTTATGATATTCTAATAGATCAATTCTAGCAACCGCACGCATAAGTGAGGCGTTAACTCTAGCTTGTGAAATCTGTTCTTCTTGCTCTTGACTTCGAGACTGCGCTCTTTCTTTTGCCGCATTGGCTCGGTCTAAGTCAATATCATCTGGCCATTCAGCAGCATCAGAAAGTATTGTAACGCTTTCTTCTTTTATTTCAGCAAAGCCTCCATGAAGAACTGCCGGATACTCTTTATTATCCTTATAGATAATAGCCATACCACTTACTAATGTGGTAGTCAAAGGTATATGGTCGTATAAAACAGCAATATCCCCTTCTGTAGATTTAAACATTACACGAGAAACCTCGTCATCGTAAAACGATTTATCTGGTGTTACGATGTGTAACTTAAATGTGTTTTCTGCCATATTATCACCTACTATACGCGACTTAAAACGTCTTGAATATTACCAGCCATGAGGAATAATCCTTCAGGAATATCGTCATGTTTGCCTTCTAGTATTTCTTTAAAGCCTTCAATTGTTTGACTCAGTGGAACATATTTTCCTTCTTTGCCTGTAAAGTTTTCTGCAACAAAGAACGGTTGTGACAAGAATCTTTGAATCTTTCTAGCTCTAGAAACGACTATTTTATCTTCATCAGATAATTCATCCATCCCTAATATAGCAATAATATCTTGAAGCTCATTGTATCTTTGTAGAATTTCTTGAACCCCTCTAGCAACATCATAATGTACTTGTCCTACAATTCTAGGATCAAGTATTCTTGAAGATGAATCTAATGGGTCTACTGCAGGATAAATACCAAGCTCTACGATTGAACGAGACAATACTGTTGTTGCATCTAAATGTGCAAATGTTGTAGCAGGAGCTGGATCTGTTAAGTCATCGGCAGGTACATATACCGCTTGAACAGAAGTAATAGAGCCTTTGCTTGTTGATGTAATACGCTCTTGTAAAAGACCCATTTCTGTTGCTAAGGTTGGTTGATATCCAACCGCACTAGGTACACGACCAAGAAGTGCTGAAACCTCTGAACCTGCTTGGGTAAAACGGAAGATATTGTCAATGAAAAGCAATACGTCTCGACCTACTTCATCACGGAAATATTCAGCCATTGTTAATCCAGTAAGTCCAACTCTCATTCTTGCTCCAGGTGGCTCATTCATTTGACCAAAAACCATTGTTGTTTTACTAAGAACACCAGATTCCTTCATTTCATTATAAAGGTCATTACCTTCTCTTGTTCTTTCTCCAACACCAGTAAATACAGAATAACCACCATGCTCTGTTGCGATATTTCTTATAAGCTCTTGAATAAGTACTGTTTTACCTACACCTGCACCACCAAAAAGACCAATCTTACCGCCTTTTTGATAAGGACATAGTAAATCTACTACTTTAATACCTGTTTCAAGGATCTCTGTTTCAGTAATTTGCTCCTCAAAAGTAGGTGGTTGTCTGTGAATTGACCATTTTTCTTTCGTAGCAGGTGCTGGTAAATTATCAATTACATCACCTGTTACATTAAACATTCTTCCTAGTGTTTCCTCACCTACAGGTACTTCAATTGGTTTCCCTGTATCCATTGCTGCCATACCTCTTTTTAAACCATCAGTAGCGTCCATTGCAATACATCTTACTGTATCATCACCAAGATGCTGTGCTACTTCAACTACAAGCTTTTTCCCATTTTCTCTATCAATAATAATAGAATTATATAATCCAGGAAGCTTTCCAGGTTCAAATTTAATATCTAGTACCGCACCAATGATTTGAGTGATTTTACCTATGTTATTTTCTGCCATTTATTTCACTCCTTTACTTAAGCGCTTCTGCTCCACCAACAATTTCTGAAAGTTCTTGTGTGATAGAAGCTTGACGCGCTCTATTGTATTGTAATGCCAATTTATCAATCATATCATTTGCGTTATTGGTTGCGGAATCCATGGCTGTCATTCTTGCGCCATGTTCACTTGCAACAGATTCCTTTAAAGCACCATAAATAATACTATAAATGTATTTAGGTATAATTTGATCAAGAACAGCCTCTGCCTCTGGTTCATAGTTCATAGGTTCTTCAGCTACTTCTTCTTCAAAATTTCCCGCTTCTAGTGGAAGCAATCTCATGACTTTTGCTTCTTGTGAAATCGAAGAATTAAAACCAGTAAAAGCAATGTATACTTTATCTGTTTTATTCTCCTTATATAGATTTAATACCTCTTCACCAATGTCTCGAGCATCTACATAAGTAGGTACATCAACGGCATTGTGGTGCTCGGATAAAATATCATATCCTTTTTTCTTAAGAATATCGCATCCCTTTTTACCAGCAGCAATAATGATTACATCTTGATTTTTCTTTTCTTTACCATAGATCAACTTGCAAACATTACCATTATACCCACCTGCTAATCCTCTATTGGAGGTAATCACAATATAGGTATGACGATTGCCTTCTCGCTCAAGTAATAAGGGGTGTTTTACATTACCACTGGTCTTAATAATAGAAGAAATAGTGGCATAAATCTTTCTAAAAAACGGTCTTGTTTCTTCAGCTTTCACTTTCGCTTTTTGTAACTTAGCGGTAGAAACAAGCTTCATTGCTTTAGTGATTTGTCCTGTACTTTGTACACTCGTTTTTCTTCTTTTAATATCTCGCATGGAGGCCATTTTTTTACACCTCTTTATCTACATATTTTAGTGACCTTTATACTCAGTAATTGCTTTATTTAACTTCTCTTCAAGCTCTTGAGTTAATCCCTCTTTACCAACTAAATCTGTAATAATATCTGAATACTTTGATTCAACCATTTCAATTAAACCTGTTTCAAATTCTTTTACTTTATCAACTGGTATATCCATAAGGAATTTTCTCGTTACTGCGTACAAAATAATCAATTGATGGGCTACTGGCATTGGTGTATATTGTGCTTGTTTAAGCACTTCAATAATACGTTCACCTTGTGCCAAGCTATCTCTTGTGTCTTTATCTAAGTCAGAACCAAATTGTGCAAATGCAGCTAATTCTCGGTATTGAGCTAATTCTACACGAATAGGTCCAGCAATTTTTTTCATTGCTTTAATTTGCGCAGCACCCCCAACTCTAGATACAGATAAACCAGGGTTAATCGCTGGTCTAATCCCTGCATTAAAGCTTTCAGTTTCCAAATAAATTTGACCATCTGTAATGGAAATTACATTTGTGGGAATATATGCAGAAACGTCTCCTGCTTGTGTTTCAATGATTGGTAATGCTGTGATGGATCCTCCACCTAACTCATCAGAAAGTTTAGCTGCTCTTTCTAATAATCTTGAATGTAAGTAGAATACGTCCCCAGGATATGCTTCACGTCCTGGTGGTCTACGAAGCAATAATGACATGGCTCTATACGCAACTGCATGCTTGGATAAATCATCATAGATGATTAATACATCCTTGCCTTCTTCCATCCATTCTTCTGCCATTGCACAACCTGCATATGGAGAAATGTATTGAAGAGGTGCTGGATCAGATGCTGTGGATACAACAATTGTTGTGTAATCCATTGCGCCACTGTCTTCAAGTGTTTTTACGATACCAGCAACTGTTGATGCTTTTTGTCCAATAGCGACATAAACACACAACATATTTTGACCCTTTTGATTGATAATGGTGTCAATTGCAATTGCTGTTTTACCTGTTTGTCTATCTCCGATAATAAGCTCTCTTTGCCCTCTTCCAATCGGAACCATAGAGTCAATCGCTTTTAAACCAGTTTGTACTGGAGTATCAACAGACTTTCTAGACATAACACCAGGTGCTACTCTTTCTGCATTTCTAAATTTCGTTGTTTGAATTGGACCTTTTCCATCGATTGGTTGACCTAATGCATTAACAACGCGTCCTATAAGCGCATCTCCAACAGGCACTTCAACAACACGACCTGTTGATTTTACTATATCGCCTTCATTAATATTTTTGTCTGCACCCATCAATACTGCACCGACATTGTCTTGTTCTAGGTTTAAAACCATTCCATAGACTTCGCCTGGAAATTCGAGCAACTCACCAGCCATGGCATTTTCGAGACCATGGATACGAGCTATGCCGTCGGCAACCTGTAATACAGTTCCTACGTCCGTTACTTGTAGTTCAGATTTATATCTTTTAATCTGTTCTTTTATGACAGAACTGATTTCTTCTGGTTTTAAGTTCATACGAAGGTTACACCGCCTTTCTATTAGTTTTATTACTTTTCTCGCATATATCTATTGCTAACTTTGATGTAATTTGAAAATAAATTTGTTTAAGTCTGTGCAAGTAGTTGTTTTGACATTGCACCGATCATACCTTTCACAGAATGGTTCATAATTCTATCACCCATTCTAATGATTAAACCTCCAACAAGCGATTTATCTACCTTTTGGTTTAGGACGATTGTTTTTTTCGTTAAAGCTTCAAGCCTACCAATTAATTCTGTCTCTTGAACCTTTGATAAGAGAGTATATACCGTGACATCAACAATTACTACACCTTTATGTTCATTCACTTTAGAAAGAAAATCTTCAAAAATTTGCAGTAACATATTTTGTCTTTTTTTATGAATAGTTAAATCAATAAGACCTAGTAAATTATCAGAAATTTTATCCTTAAATATATCCTCAACCACTTTTTTTCTGTCATTTAATGTGATTTTCGGATTACTAATGAGTTCTATTAATTCCTTCTCTTCTGATAATATCTTTTTCAAACAAACAACTTCTTGTTCCATTTCATCAATTTGATTGTTTTCTAAGGCAAGCTCAAATAAGGCAGTACCATATCGTTGTGCTACTAATTCAACCATGTGTTTTCACCCATTTCACTTAGTGCTTTTTCAAACAACTCATTTCTTGCTAGCTCCGTCATAGATGCTGCTACAAATTTGCTTGCCATCAAAGTTGCTACCTCTATGATTTCTTTTCTAATATCATCTCTTGCTTTTTCTTTCTCTCTTTCAATTGCTAGAGCTGCTCTTGCGTGAATTCTATCAGCCTCTTGTCTAGCTTCATGAAGTATTTTATTTTCTTGAGTAACGGCAGCTTGTCTTGCTTTGGTTATAATATCTGCTGCTTCTTTATTAATATCAGAAATTCTAAGCTCATATCCCTTTTTTAGGGCTAACGCTGTTTCCGTTTCTCTTTTAATTGTTTCATATTCATTTGCAATTGTTTCTTTTCTTTTTGCAAGAATCGTTTTAACTGGCTTAAAAAGCAGCTTTCCAAGGACTGCAAAAAGCAAAAGACTTGTAATCATATGAATCCCTGTTTGAATAAGAAGTTGTTGATCAAATCCAAGGATTCTTGACATTTCTGAAACGTCAGGAGCTGTAGTTGTTAATAAGACATTACTTGCTAAAAAGTTTTCAACACTACTTAATAAAGCATTCAAAATTACTTTCCTCCTTTCATAAAAGTGTAACAGGGTAGGCACCCTTACTTACACATTTATTAGCCAAGTAAGCTGATATATTTAATAATAAGTGGATTAGCGAATAATAAAATAATTGCTACGATTAATCCATAAATACCTGTTGTTTCTGCTACCGCTGCACCAAGTAACATAGTTCTAACGATATCAGCTTGAGCTCCAGGTTGTCTTCCAACTGCTTCTGCACCCTTACCTGCTGCATAACCTTGTCCAATTCCAGGGCCTATCCCTGCTATCATTGCAAGACCTGCTCCTATTGCTGAACATGCTAAAATTAAAGCCTTTCCATCGATTTGTTCCATGATAAATCCTCCTTAAATTTTAAATAAATTAGTATTATTTATTAAGTACATTAACAAACAATAAAATTAAAGATATGATCAACGCGTAGATTCCCGTGGTTTGGGCTACCGCTTGACCTAGTAACATTGTTCTGACAATACTACTTTGTAATTTCGGTCGTTTTCCTACAGCTTCTGCACCCTTACCGGCTGCATAGCCTTGACCAATACCAGGCCCTATACCAGCAATCATAGATAGTCCCGCGCCTAATGCACTAGCCGCTAATACAACTGCTGTTCCTGTTTGATTGACTAAAGGGTTCGCAAACAATATAACAATTGCAATAACAAGAGAAAAAATACCCGATGTTTCGGCAACGGCTGCACCAAGCAACATAACAATGGTTGCTTGCCTACCACCTTCTGGATTATTTCCAACAGCTTCAGCTGCTTTACCAGCTGCAAATCCTTGCCCAACTCCTGGCCCAATTCCTGCGATCATTGCAATTCCTGCTCCAATAGCTGAAAAGCCCAATATTAATGCTTTCCCGTCAACGCGCTCCATCCAGCCAAAAAGAAATTCTAATATAGCCATGGCTTCACCTCTCTTCTTGATAAATAAGTGCTACTATTATCTATTCCATAGCACCTGAAACGAAAGTCATACTCAGCATAATAAAAATAAATGATTGTAATACCCCTGCAAAAACATCAAAGTAACCATGAAGCGCAACCGGTATCCCTAACAATGCAAACCATGGTAAATTCCAATAAAGACCCATAATAATGGTGCCTCCCAGGATATTACCAAATAAACGGAAGCTTAATGAAACAGGATTCGCAAGTTCTCCAATAATGTTCAATGGCGTTAGCAAGAATATGGGTTCTGTCAAACCTTTCAACCAATTTTTTATACCTTTACTTTTAATACCGAAGCCTTGTGTCATAAAAAACGTCATAAGTGCTAAGGCTAAAGTCACAGCAATATCCGCTGTTGGTGGTCTCATAAAAGTAAATGGTAGCTGTTTGTCTAACGGTGTACTCGCTACAATATTTGGACCTATAAATAATCCGGAAAGATTAAAAAATAGAATGTAAATAAACATAGCACCATAGAATGATGAAAATTTCGGACCATACTTACCCATGGTTGATGAGGTAAATGAACCAAAGCCTTCAACGAAAAACTCTACAACATTCTGTACACCTGATGGGACTTTCTGTGGATTTCTAATAGCCATTCTTATCAATAAGGCACCTATAATTATGAAACTACAGATAAACCAAGAATTAACCATTGACTCTGTAATCCATATCTCAATACCAAAGATGTGAATGACCTTGGCAACATGAATATTAAAATCCATTACTTTCCACCTCCTTTGCATAAAAAATAGAATATATATAAAAAGTTACATAATCCCATTATGCCAATTCTCAAAAACATTTTTGAATAGCTTTAAAAATGCATCCCTCGAATAAAGTACCTTTTAATGAATTATGTAACTCTAAACCTTCTCCAGTTAGGTCAAAGCTTATTATATAGGAGCCTCGCTCCTTTATGTAAGAAAAACACTGTGATTAATTTAAATCCTTGTCATATATCCGCAGCTTTTCCATTTATTTATTAAAAATCACTATTTTCTTCTTCGTCGTCTTCCCATACTAGAAATTCAACGGAACCATCCTTTGGCGTTGGCTTTTCTTTGTAGCCTTGCCAATAGGCAGCTGCTTTCATTGACAATAGTCCAATAACAACCCCCACAATATGAATAGTAGGTTCTAATGCACCAATAATAATTACCAAAAGTGTAAGTACATATCTAATTGTATAATGTAGCGTAGCATAACTTTCTGCAGCCTTTCTTTTTTTAACTGTGGCTTTTTGAAAAGTTGTTTGCATTAATTGAATTTTTAATATTGTAAATATTCCACCTAACGCTAGACCTTTTCCATACGCCATCACATCATTTACTAGAAATAATCCTATCAAAAATGATATGCCAATTATGATAACTACTTTTATGGCCAGAGCAATAACAAGCGAGTGTTTTGAATTCATTTTTTAGGAGCCTTCTTTCCACTTGGATTCTTCTTTACGCTTAGTACGTATAAATTTCTAAATGCAGCCATTACACCTAAAATTGTAAAGACAATTAAAAAAATAATATTGGTTCCAAGCAGTCCATCTAAATAACTTCCCAGTAGTATACAGCCTATAATAGGAATTGCCATAAGGAATCCTACTTGGGATAATAGCGATAAATTCTTCAATGCACTATAATCTAATTTCATAATAAACACTACCTTCCACAATATAACATTATACCTATAAATGATTTATATGTCCATTCTTTTTTCGCAAATTAAGATAATTTTTTCACAATATTTTTTAAGGTTCAAATTATATTGTTTTTAATATAGCTTTTACTATTCTTTCAGCCGCATGACCATCTCCGTATGGGTTGGTTGCAGTTGACATTTTCTCATACTCTTCTATATTCGTAAGGAGTTCATGGGTCATTTGGTAAATTGTGTCTTCCTCAGTACCTGCTAATTTCAATGTTCCCGCAACAACTCCTTCAGGTCTTTCCGTAACATTTCTAAGAACCAAGACAGGCTTACCCATCGATGGCACTTCTTCTTGTAAACCTCCAGAATCTGTTAGCACTAAATAGGAACGATTGAGTAGGTTATGCATATCCTTCAGCTCTAGTGGTTCTAAAAGATGGACATTCTTAAGGCCACCTAATATTTCATATGCTGTATTTTTAACTGCAGGATTGAGATGAACTGCATATACAATTTCTACATCTGAAAAGTTTAGCGCTATTTGCTTAACTGCATTGCAAATATTGATCAGTGGTTGTCCAAGATTTTCTCTTCTATGAGCTGTTAGTGTTATAACACGTTTCTTCTTATAGTCAATTGTATTTAAAAGATCTACAGAAAACATATATTCATCAGAAATAGTTGAACTAAGTGCATCTATAACGGTGTTGCCTGTGACATAAATATAACTATCTTCCACGCCCTCTTTAAGCAAATGCTCTCTAGCCGTTTGCGTAGGTGCAAAATGCAAATCAGTTATTGCCCCTGTAAGCTTGCGATTCATCTCTTCTGGGAATGGCTCGTACTTATTATAGGTCCTAAGACCCGCTTCTACATGTCCTACCTTAACCTGCTGATAAAAAGCTGCTAATGCTCCAGCAAAGGTTGTTGTTGTATCTCCATGTACTAAAACGATATCAGGCTTGGCTTCTATAATGACAGCTTCGAGACCTTCTAAAGCTCTTGTAGTAATTTGAGTTAAAGTTTGACCCGCTTTCATAATATCTAAGTCATAATCTGGCTTTATGTCAAAAACTTCTAAAACCTGATCTAACATCTGTCTATGTTGCGCTGTAACACATACAATACTTTCCATGCCTTCTGTTCTTTCGATAGCTTTTACGACTGGGCCCATCTTTATCGCCTCAGGTCTTGTTCCAAAAACACTCATTACTCGAATTGCCATATCATATCTTTCCTTCCTATGTAATGTTTTTATTATATCCTTTTATTTCATTATCAACAATTATTTTCGTGTTGTGCAATACCATTTGCTTTCATAAAATCTCATATGTTATAATATAAATACCACACATTTGTTCATACTCTAGGAGGTGTTTTAATGAGCATACCGGTTACCCGTATGAGTTTAACAGAAAATGTAACACTCATTACTTTAATAGCAATCCCCACTTCTCAGAGAGTCTTATCGAGCATTTTTTTATCCCTCTCAAAGAAAGAGATTAATGTTGATATGATTAGTCAAACTTCTCCATTAAAGGGCACAATCAATTTATCTTTTACAATACCTGATTCAGACCTTTTTGCTGCAATACAAGCTCTTAAAGAATTTAAAAGCAGCATTCCTTCTCTTAGAATTGAAGTTAATTCTAATAATACTAAAATATCACTTTTTGGTGAGGGAATGAGAACAACACCAGGTACTGCAGCGAGAACCATGCAGTTGCTATGTGAGAACAGTATAGATATTGTAATGATAACAACTTCTGAGGTTGATATATCCTATCTAATTTATGCTTCTGATCAAGATATCGCTACAAAATTATTTAGAGAACTAATAAAAGAATAATGAACCATAGAACAAATCGCTTGTCAGCGCGTTACATAATAATTTATGATATCTAACGCTTTGTTCTATGCTTCGTGGAAAGTAGAACTTTCCTACTGGATAAAATCAATAAAAGGTACTTATAAATCAATAATCTTAATATACCTTCATACCACTAACAAGAACACGTTATTCAACGTGTTCTTGTTTATTTAATAATTTTTTCTTTTCTCTTTTTGATATCATCAAATCTGTAACCCATACAACACCCATTAACAAAATAATAACTAGGGCAAATATAGTGTCATTCATTGCAACCAATATACCAGCAATACCAAACCCTCCACTAATACCATAAAGGGTAAGAACTGCCTTTTTATGACTATATCCCTTATCAACCAAACGATGGTGTAAGTGTCCTCTATCCGCCTTCATAACCGGCTGCCTTTTAATGATTCTTCTAAGTATTGCAAAAGAGGTATCAAAAATTGGTAATCCAAGCACAACAATCGCAATCACTAAGGTAATAGCGGTATAGCTTTTTATGAATCCTTTCACTGATATGACTGCTAAGGTAAATCCCAGAAAAGTTGAACCAGTATCCCCCATAAAGATTTTTGCTGGATTAAAATTATGTGGCAAAAATCCCATACAAGAGCCTGCAAGTGCTGCAGTAAGAAGAACAACCATTGGCTCCTTGTAAATAATTGATATGAACATTAGACAGAGCGCAGCAATTGAAGAAACTCCAGTCGCTAAGCCATCTAATCCATCAATTAAGTTAACAGCATTTGTTAATCCAATGATCCAAACTACTGTAACAATCTTACTCATAGGTCCAAGCATCAACACGCCACCTGCTGCCCACGGCCAAGTGACTAACTCAATAGTCGTCCCTGAAAACACAACAATAAGCGCGGCTAACATTTGAAAGAATAACTTTACTCTTGCATTTAAGTCATAGATATCATCTAATAAACCAACTACCGTTATAAGAATACTTCCAATAATTAGTCCTATGTAATGTTCGATCCGAAAACTCTTCATGGTAGGTGCTAATGCCAAAACCGTTATTGCAAATCCAAGTACGATCGCACTTCCTCCAGCTAGTGGCATAGGTGCTTTATGCATACTTCTAGCATTAGGTACCGCCACCGCGCCTACCTTAAATGCAAACTTCTTACTTAATGGTGTCATTAAAAGTGTAATTACAAATGCCATAGCAAAACCAACAATATATATCAAATTACTATTAATACCTGCTAACAAATCCATGTCTTCATCTCCCGTAAAGGAATTTTATCGCTTAGTCTTTTCTAGTCTTTTCTAATTTATAGCATATGTGTATCTTGCTGTAATAACCATGTATATTTTATATTTATATGTAACAATTGTCAACTTAATTTTTTTCCCATCTAACCACTTCTATACTTGCTTCTGATAGAAGCTGTAAGGACAATTCATCTGGGTAATCGCCTTTATACACAACTCTCTTTATCCCTGAATTAATAATGAGCTTCGAGCAAATAGCGCAAGGTTGAGCCGTAACATATATGGTGCCTCCATTGATTGAAACACCATACATGGCTGCTTGAACTATAGCATTTTGTTCGGCATGTGAAGCCCTGCATAGTTCATGCCTTTCGCCAGAAGGTATGTTTAATTCCTGTCTAATACATCCAATCTCAGAACAATGGACACAACCAGCCGGAGCACCATTGTAGCCAGTAGTTAAAATTCGTTTGTCTTTCACTATCATGGCGCCTACCTCTCTTCTCATACAAGTCGATCGTTCTTTAATCAACTCAACGATATTCATAAAGTATTCATCCCATGTTGGTCTCATGTCCATTCTCCTTCCTTATTTTGTTCCGTATAAGCGATCTCCGGCATCTCCAAGGCCCGGAATAATATATCCATGATCATTAAGCTTTTCGTCTAATGCTGCTATATATATTTCAACATCTGGGTGCGCCGCTTGTAATCTTTTTACACCTTCTGGCGCAGCAATTAAACACATAAAGTGAATTTTCTTAGCTCCCTTATCCTTGATAAATTGAATGGCAGCTGAAGCAGATCCTCCTGTAGCTAGCATTGGATCTAATACAAACAATTCTCTTTCTGTTGCATCATATGGTAACTTGCAGTAATATTCAACTGGATTCAGTGTCTCTGGATCTCTATACAATCCAATATGTCCAACCTTAGCTGTAGGCACCAAGTTCAACATCCCATCAACCATCCCAAGCCCAGCTCTAAGAATTGGTACAATCCCAAGTGTCTTTCCATCTATCTGCTTAATTTTAGTTATTGCTAAAGGTGTTTCTACCTCTATTTCTTTAAGCTTTAGATTTCTTGTAGCTTCGTAACACATAAGCATTGCAATTTCAGAAACAAGTTCTCTAAATTCTTTTGATCCTGTTGTTGATTTTCTTAGCACACCTACTTTGTGCTGTATCAATGGATGATCCATCAAATGTAATTTTTCCATTACTTTTCCTCCTAGGTAATTATCCTAATTTATGATTTTATTCTTCGATTTGCTGAATTCGTTTGATATGTCTTTCTTCATTTGAGAAGTCTGTAGCAAGAAAGGTTTCGACAATCTTCTTTGCTACCTCAACCCCAATTACTCTTCCACCTAGACACAATACATTCGTATCGTTGTGCTCTCGCGTCACACTGGCAGTATAACAATCGCTACATAAAGCAGCTCTTATTCCCTTGATCTTATTGGCAGCAATGGAAATACCTATTCCAGTACCACAAATTAATATTCCTTTATTGCTTTCATTGCTTAATACAGATTCGCATACACGTTTCGCATATACAGGATAATCTACGGAATCCTTTGAATGACATCCAAAATCTATAAATTCAATATTCTGATCTTTTAGCATTTTAATAATCTCTAGCTTTAATTCAAATCCGCCATGATCGCAACCTATAGCTATCATTTGCTGTCCTCCTTTAGTTTGTCAATTATTTTATGAATAATACTACACAATTGCTCTGCACAGGCATAATATTCGTCTAATTGCATTCCATATGGATCAACGATATCTCCATATTCTCCAACATATTCCTTTATCCCAAAAACACTGCCTTTTAAGCTTGGAAATTGCTGTAACAAATGAGTCTTATGCTTCAAAGTCATTGTTAAAATTACCACTTTCCCCTGTGCATCTATGATATCAAAGCTTTTGGCTATGTGCTCTTTTAAGTTTAAGTCGTATAATTCAAGTGCCTTTATTGCATTTTGATGAGCTGGTTCTGCCATAAACACGGAAATACCTCTAGATAAAAAAAATGCCTCGTAGCCTTTTTCTCCAGCTATTTTTTCTCCTAGTTTTTCTGCCATAGGACTTCTGCAAGTATTTCCTGTACATACAAAAATTATTTTTTTCATAAAATACCTTCTTTTACAAGCAGATTTTTTGATTCCCTGCTGCTTTGAGCAATCTGTTCATAGTTGCCATTCCAATGTCTTTTTCAGAAAAAGCTTTCGTATAAATAAATTCGATAGCTTGTTCATCCATCATCCTTAAAACCTTAAATAAATTAGCTGCTATTTCTGTTCTATTGTTTTTCGAGCCTATAACAATTATATTTTCGCATTGGTACATTTGCTCATCTTCATAAGTTGCAATAACTGCTACCTTAACACCAGCAACTTCTTTTTCTCTAACCAATTCGTTAATTTTATTCCTTACAAGATTTTCATCCCCATAAATAACTGTTAGTTTTCCTTTAGGTGCATAGTGCTTATATTTCATTCCTGGTGACTTTGGAACGATCTTCTCATGTTCTCCCATTAGCGTTGGATCTACTTGAACCTGTCCAATTTCCTGTTCTAACATTTCTTTAGTAACTGACCCTGGCCTTAGTAAAATAGGCATACCAGAAGAAACATCTAGTACTGTTGATTCCAGGCCTATTTGAGCCTTTCCACCATCGATAATCATATCAACCCGCCCATCCAAATCTTCAATAACATGTTTAGCACGAGTTGGACTTGGCTTTCCTGATCTATTGGCGCTTGGAGCTGCAATTGGTAATCCAGCCGCTTCAATAATGGCTCTAGCAATATTATTAGAAGGCAATCTAATTGCCACTGTCTCTAATCCTCCAGTAATAAACTTAGAGATGGTGGCCTTCTTATTAAATATGAGCGTAAGTGGCCCAGGCCAAAATTTATTCATAAGCCTTAGGGAAACCTCTGAAACTTCACTTGCATATTTATATACATCATCTAAGTGTGCTATATGAACTATTAATGGATTATCAGATGGTCTTCCTTTAGCTTCATATATTCTTTTAACGGAAGCTTCATTAAGAGCATTGGCACCAATACCATATACGGTTTCTGTAGGAAATGCAACAAGTCCACCTTGCTTAAGTAATGTGGCTGCTTCTTCTATCGCTTGGAAGTCTAAGTGCTCTCCATCAATTTTAACAATTTTTGTTGTCATTTTATCTCCGTTATTCTTAGATATTCTTGCTTCTAATATAGTATTATACCACATTTCCTAATGTTGTCAAAGAGCCTGACTTCTACCTTTTAACTTATCTAATCCGAAGTAAATTAACATGAAACCCAATAAAATAATAATCATCAATTGTCCAACATCATAATAATTATTATCTGTTTTATATAGATAAAGATTCGTCAAATTAAATACAACATGAATTACAATTCCACTATATAAAGTTTTTGTTTTCATTACGACGTAGCCTGCAATGATTCCAAGTAACAGTACTGAAATTCCTTGTATTAAGTCAAAATGAATTATGGAAAATAACAATCCTTGGATAACAATTGAAAACCATATTGACCATGTTTCAGCGAGCTTTCCCATTATAAAGCCTCTAAAAATAAGCTCCTCAAAAAAGGGTATACATATTCCGACAATAACAATAGTACTAATAAAACCACTTTTATATAGGCTATTGTAGCTTTTATAATATGGTTCTAAATTGATATATTCAGAAGCACCTAGTATTACCCCGTTGATTAAGAGCACTAAGCCAAATCCTATAATAACAGAAAATAATACATTAGCAAGCCCTATTTTATTTTTTATCCATGGGCATAATTGTTGATTTGCAATTTTAAATGCCAACATAATCATTACTATACCCATTATCCATCCAATAAATATGTATATTATTTGAGTACTATCAATCATTTTAAGTGCTTTTTCTTCAATTGATAGCGTATTTGAGATAAGCATTTTTGATACAATGCCATTTTCTTTTTTGGCTAATTGAAATATAACGAAGCTATAGCCAAGATAGATTATTTTTTGACATAAAAGTACAACAATAACATATAATATTGCTTCTACAATGCTCTTTATTTTACCCATATGTATCACCTAGTTTTATCATATTGTATAGATCTAGCATCTATTATTTGACTTCGTCTTCTTCCATCATCTTTTCTAAATATGCAACAACTCCCGCATGAATGCCATAAGCAATCTTCGTTTGGTACTCTTCATTAATCAAAAGATCAGCTTCTGCAGGGTTTGATAAAAATCCACATTCAACAATAACTGTTGTTACAGCAGTTTCTTTTAATAAAAAGTAGCTGCTATTCGCTTTAATCTCTCTATTATTTTCTGCATCAACATTTAATGCCATGGATTGTTGAATGTATCCTGCAAGATCTTTTCCTTCCGTTGACTCATCAAAATAAAACACTTGAGCACCCCTACAGTTTTCAGTTTGATAACTGTTTTGATGAATGCTGATTACAAGAGCAGCATCACTTTCATTACATAATCTAACCCTCTCTTGTAGGTCGGATTTCTTTTTGTTTTTTACGCCTTCCTTATACAAAGCATCGTCTGTTTCTCTCGTCATAATAACTGTGATTCCCTGCATCTCTAAATAACTCTTAAGTTTTATTGCAATGCTTAAATTAATATCCTTTTCAAGTGCATCATTGGTACCAACTTTACCTGGATCATTTCCTCCATGCCCAGGATCGATTACGATCACTAAAGATTTTTCTGCTTTTTGGAAGGTAGGAAGATAATCTCTAACAATTAGATTCATACTGAGTAAAAATAAAATCAAAACAAGTATTGGTTTAATCCATCTTTTAATGATATTACTGCCACCTTAACTTTTTATACATTATATTTTTGGCCTAAAGTAATTATACTTTAATTATTTTAGATACTCCTCTAGGACCTGCCATACTTCATCTTTTTCCAAACCTAGTTTCCATCCCGAAACGCCAGCCAAATCATATTCTATTGCAAGGCTCACCTTTTCCTCAATTGATTTTTCTTCTTCTAGCCAAATTTTATAAGTAATGTCCTCAATGATATACTCTCCATAATATTGAGCAACTATTTCGTCCCATTTAATATCTGCCTTGTTCTCTACTAATATTTCATAAGCCTTCTTCATACTATAGGCCTTTGACGATACTACTACTTCTCCTTCAACTACTTCCTCCATCCATAATCTAGTATAATATGGCAAACCAAGAATTATCTTTTCCTTTGGAACCTCTTTTAATGTATCAATAATACCTTTTTCCACAAATCCAATAGAGGCAACGGAACCACTTTCTGCTGAACCAGACCAATGTTCATCGTAAGCCATGATCATGACGTAATCCACTATCTTTCCTATCTCTCCCCTATTATAATGTGCTGTCCAGGCCGATGGAACATACAAATCTACAGATACAATTAGACCTTGCTTTTTTAAATAAGGTGTAAGCTCTTTCATAAACTGAACATAATGTATTCCATCTTCCTTTGCAATACTTTCAAAATCAATGTTTATTCCATCTAATTCATAAATTGCTGCTAATGCAAGGATTTGCTTGATGACTTTTTCTCTCTTTTCCGTACTGCTTAATACATCGTGCGTAATTGTCGAACTAAAACTGTTGCTTAACAATGCCCACACTTGATAACCTTGATCATGTGCCCAGTTTACATAACTAACATCTGCTAAATTAGATATATTTCCGTCTGAATCACTAATCGCAAACCAGGTTGGAGAAAGAACATCTAGTCCCGAAGCACCCTCTATTGTTTTCATCAATCCACTGTTTGCACTTGCATTCGTAACTTGATGCCATACAATATTAACTTTTCCATCGAAACTAGGAACTGGTGAATGGGCTTTCATTTCTTCTTGTTTTCCAGGGATATTTGTTGTTTCTACTATAGAATCTTTTTGCAAAAACCCAATATAGCCCTCTTCTGTTCTTACCTTATACCACTGTTCACTTTCCTCATAAATCTTAACATTTTCCCCTAGCTGTAATTTTTTAATATAGTTGCTGTTTTTATTCTTTGTAATTCGAAGCTTGACTTTTTCTGTCTTGATACTCCCTTGGACTGAATCTTTTTTTACATCATCTATAATCAACAAATCAAGCTCCTCGTTGTATTTTACTGAATAGGTGCAAAACTTTCCAAGTAAGTCAAGAGGAATATAGCCGCTCGAATCCTCCATTTGAATAATTGGCATGTTTAATCTTAACGGTTCATCGTTTACAAAATAATTCAATTCATCACTTTTCATTCTCACTACGTCTTGCGTTGTAGTGTAGGTCAATGTACTCTCTTTTTCATCCCAATAAAAGTTAGGATTTAAGTACTCTATTACAAAATCTATTGGTAAATAAATTTTATTCTCAAGGATTACTGGATAATGATTAAGCACAATAGGTTGATCTTCGAAAACAACATATGTATAATCTTCTTCAATCCCTTCAAATATTTCAGATGCATGGGCTTTCTCATACCCTGGAAAAAGCTCTCTTAATTTTGCAAATCCTTTCAATAGAAATACTGAAAGCAATATAATAAATGCACTAATTATAGTGATACGAAATATAATTGTTGCAACTTTTTTCATTGTGTTCATCTCCTAGGCAATTGATTTATCTTCTATTGTTAATGGTATTTTGATATGCAAGCTAAAACCTTCTCCATCTGGTGATCCACACGATAGGGTACCTTCCAACTCCTTAACCCTTTGTTCCATTCCTAATAATCCATTTCCTTTTATTAAATGGTTACATCCCTTTCCATTATCTGCAATAACAAGGTCAAGGCCTGAACCATTAACCCTGATTCCCAGTGTTATTTGAGTTGCTTGTCCATGTCTTACAGCATTGGTTAATCCTTCTTGACACATTCTATAAATAGCATCATAATACTTTGGCGCTATTGCTTCCTCTGCATATCTTGCAATTACTTCAACATGGGTACCTAAGGCTTCGATCTCTTGTCCCATCTTCTCAATTTCTTCCACTAGTTTATTGACGTTAATACTTGTAGTTGTGTTCCCCGCCAAGGACTTCTTTAGCTCTACAAAGCCTTCTCTTACTATATCTCTCGTTAAAATTATATTTTGATTTGTAACCGCCCTATCTTTTCTAACCATTGCATAGCTCATATCAAGCAACGAAATTACAAGTGTTAATGAATGTCCAATAATATCATGCAACTCCTTTGATACACGATTACGCTCTTTTGCAATAGTCAGTTTTTTGATAACGGCTAATTCCTCTGAAAGTGCACGATTTACTCTCTCAAGCTCATCATTTTTACTTTCAAGTTGCTTTTCAGCCTTGATGTATTGGGTAACTTCAATAAATCTAAAAATTACATACCGAAGTATTTTCTTTTCATTTTTGATTTTTTCTAATTGAACAATAAAATCCCGATCTATATGATGCACTCTAAGTTCTAAGGTTACCTTCTCAAGCTCAGGTTCACTGTGTATGAACTCATTAAATTGCATCTTTAGACCATCAAAATGATCAATATTATATTTATTATCTTCCAGATACCTTTCTAATGTTACGTTGTCAAGTACTTGAAGGTGCTCGGTAGCATATCGATTCATGATAGCATTATATTTAACAATCTTCATATCTTTATCAGCTATAAATATACCCTCATGCATATTTTCAAATATAGTATACCTAGCAATCTTTCTAATATCCAAAAACTTATATCTATACGAAACATATCCAAATATTAAAAATGTTACATTAAACATAATTGGTGTAATATCTGTAGGAATCCAAGTTAAGACAAAAACATGAAATATATTTGCAATCATCGGTAACCCTAATCCAATCGTTAGTAGAATCTTTTTACTATTTTCCATATCATTATTATTCTGATATAGACCCTTTAGCAAATAAATATAAGCAAAACAAATTAAGCTATATGAAAAAAATGTATGGAAATAAAAAGCAGCTCCATACGTCTTACTGGTCATTGAAAATTCACTAAAAAACAAATGATGATATCCATTTGTAATAAGTAGTCCATAATTAATCGTATTGACTAAAAAGATCCCTAAACTTATCTCTTCTCTAATCTTTTTCCCTTGTTGATAAAAATATGCAAAGTGCAGGAAGACACTTCCAAAGTAACATACTCCTATATACTGAAGAATCGTAAAAATCCATGTCAATGTCTCATTTGGAGAAAAAAGCGTTAATACCTTTCCTAAAATCCAAACAAAAATGGCTGCTTGTAAAACCAAGAAACCTCTTAATAGCTTTGTATTTTCTCCCCTTAAATAAAATATAACATTAAATCCAACCGAAATTAAGAGTGAGATTACATAAAAAACTTCTCCATATAACCGATCCATATTCATTTCCTCAACTTAAATTGTTTTTAATGGCAAAGATAACTAGCTGTGTTCTATCCTTAATTTCTAACTTTTCTAAGAGCTTTGACACCTTATTTTTTACCGTTCCTTCTGTAAAGTTTAAATCCTCTGCAATTTCCTTGTTGCTTTTACCGTCTACCACTTGCTTAATAATGCTTATATCCTTACATGATAAATGATAGCTTTCTATAGCTGTTGCTATTGTATTTTTCTCAGTAATCGTTTGTTTCACCCCTGAACGCAATGAACTTATTACACTCTTATGCATAACATATAGGTCATGAACAACACTTTTTACTGCTAGTACTAATGCTTCCGGCTTAATATCTTTGACCAAATAACCATCTGCTCCCTTTTCCATTGCCTCAAATATTGAATCTTCATCCTCAAAGGTAGTAAGAATAATTACTTTAGTATGGGGGTATTGCTCTTTGATTTTCTTTGTTGCGCCTATACCATCAAGCTTAGGCATTCTAATATCCATAAGAATGATATCAGGTCTAATTCTTTTGCAAGCTTCTAAAGCTTCATACCCATTGCAACCTCCATCAAAAACTGTAATCTCAAGATCTTGACTTAACATAAATATTAAAGTTTCTTTTAGCAATACTTGATCATCTACAACCATAGCTTTAATCATTTAATCCAACTCCCTTCTTATACCGTGATACTGCTTGTCTCATTTCATCAAGTGCATCTCTTGCCCTTGAGGTTGTCTCTCTAATTGCAATCTCTACTACTTCATCACGTTCCTCTTGCTCTAACAATAAACCACACACTTCAAGAAGTGCCATGATTTCTGTCATTGAATGACCAAAAGTATCATTGATTTCAGTCATCAATACATTTCTCTCCTTTTCAACCGTTAATTCCTTCATATTTTCCATATGCTCTTCAAGCTTTTTATTTGCTTTTAAAAGTTGATCGTTTTTATGTATAATACCCTTTTGTAAATGCATCATTTGTGTCATATCTCTAAAAGTAATCATGGTTGCAATCTTTTGTTGACGCTCATCAAAAATACTACTAACGGTATAAAATAAATGCAAATCCCTTTTTTCTATGTTAATTCGAAGCTCACCAGTAAACTGATTTTGTTCTACTTCCTTGACTGCACATAAAATGTTGTCAACAGAAAGCTTATTGTCCGAAATAGATTTGAATTGATTCATCATATCTTCCAGTTTATTGATTGCTTCTATCGTTATATATTGTTTGAAGAAGTCCTTATTCAAATCAACAATCTCTAATTTGTTGTTTATAACTATAATCCCATAATTTGCATTATTTAAAACCGATTCAAGCACGAAGGGAATCTTATCATACATTTGATATTTTATCGTTACCCCAATTAAACCACTCAAGTATAGAAACATAAATAAAATGAAGATGTCATGCTTCACATTCAACGTGCCTAAATAAAAAACAATATGTGCTAACAAATCAAACCCAATGGCTGCTATAAAATAGAGACTTTGCTTCGTTCTGTTAAGCCCCTCTGTCTTTAAATTATAATAAATGAAAAATACAATTCCTACAAGTAAATAACCAATGATCAATGTCCCGTATATGTAACGAAGCTTCAATGCTTGGTTGCTACTTCCACCAATTGCTGAGGCAATTAATAAAATGAATGCAATACAAGGTATACTACACCATAGCACTGACAATTTCTGATCCATAGGCCTTTTATAACTGTAGCTGTAAGCAAAGAGAAAAATATTGTACCCTACAAATACCATCATCGCGTCTTTCAAATAGGAAAAATTTATTCTTACTGCATTATTCACTACCATATATTCCAGTAGTAATACAACTAACCAAAGGAGAAGCAACAAATGTGCAATGATATATTTTTTTATAAAGTAGCTTGGTTTTGCCTTAACATAAATATAAACAAAATAAAAAACCAATAACAATGTTGAAGCCAACAACAATACAACTATACCAAAAATATGTAATGCGTTCGGTACAATTTCATTCATTTACTCTCCCCCTTCCATTATCATGATTAATTGTATTAAACCATATTTTATTTAAACATACAACATAAAAGCTATCCCTATTGGAATAGCTTCTATTCTCCCATTTTGTTCCTCTAAAAACCTTCACATAACACTGTGTAAAACTACATCTATAACATAAATATTATGTTATTCTTAATTACCATCAAGCAAGTTGCCAAATACTCCTAATATGCTTCCTTCCTCTTTGGACGATCCTCCAGTTCTTGATGCAGCCAATACCTTATCCGCCATTCTACTAAATGGTAAAGACTGAAGCCACACTGTTCCTGGACCTGCAACTGTAGCAAAGAAAAGACCTTCACCACCAAAAATTGTATTTTTAATTCCTCCGACAAATTGAATGTCATATTCGACTGAAGAAGTCAATGCTACTAAACAACCTGTATCTACTCTTAATGTTTCTCCTGCCTTTAAATCTCTTCTAACTATGCAACCACCGGCATGTAAAAATGCCAATCCATCTCCTTCGAGCTTTTGCATAATGAAACCTTCTCCACCAAAGAAACCTACGCCAATTTTCTTTTGAAATGCAATACCAATTGCAGTTCCTTTTGCTGCACATAAAAATGCATCCTTCTGGCAAATAATCTTACCATTGAAGTCTTTAAGCTCTACCGGAATAATTTTTCCTGGATAAGGTGCTGCAAAAGCTACCTTTCTTTGAGCTTGATCTTTATTTTCAAACATAGTCATGAATAAGCTTTCACCTGTAATCACACGTTTGCCCGCACTAGCAAGTTTACCCATAAAACTACTCTTAGCCGCTTGATTGCTACCATCTCCAAAAGTTGTTTCCATTTGGATACCTTGTTCCATGTACATCATTGCGCCAGCTTCAGCAACAACAGCTTCTGATTGGTCAAGTGCAATTTCTACAAATTGCATATCATCACCATATAATACATAATCTACTTCATGTGCCATCCAAGTTTCCCCCTATTTCATAAATAGTTCATCACAATAATGATATTGTACAACCTTTTATCTACTATTTTAAGTATCTTACGTCATTCATAGCGATGACTTTAGTCATCATTTTTAAAGTTTATACAGCTTTTCTATATGGAATAATTGATGCTAGTAGAAAAACAACTGCAATAACCAGTAGGATTATAATTGGTTTTATAACATCCTCCATACCACCGTTGTAGAGAATCACCTTGCTTAACCCTACCATTCCCCATCGCTGAGGCAAGAAT
Source organism: Firmicutes bacterium HGW-Firmicutes-1 (assembly GCA_002841625.1). Taxonomy (NCBI): domain Bacteria; kingdom Bacillati; phylum Bacillota; species Firmicutes bacterium HGW-Firmicutes-1. The sequence goes on from PHAG01000004.1 coordinate 183,001, forward strand.
TCTGCAAAGGTTCTCAAAAATTTTGAACCCATCATCTCAACTGGCCACATACATCCACCAATCATTGATGTAGCAACGATTATTGTTGGTAGTATAGCCGCTAGCTGTTGCTGCGTTTTGATAAAACCTGTAATAAAAAGTCCCATGGCCGTCCCCGCAATAACGTATGCTCCAAGAACACATATGAGTGCTAACGTACTACCTCCCCAATTCATATTAAAGAATAGCTTACTAGCCAATACTACAAATAACATTTGTACCATACTAACAACAAAATTACTAATTAGGTTTCCTGTAATAAGACTCATTTTAGATAAGGGTGATACGAGTTGTCTTTGCCAAACCATTAATTCCTTTTCATCTACAAGTGTTCCAATGCCAAACATGATCGTAAACATTGAAAAGAATAGTAAAAATCCAGTGAAAGTACTTTTTATAACATTATACTTTACCCAATCATCTTTTTGAAAAAAGGAAGCTTTGCTTTGAAAAGTAGTAACTGTTTCCTTATTTTCTACTAAGTCATCATAAATCTCCTTGGTAGTAATATCTACACCCTTAGCCACTAAAAAGCTTGTGATTCCTTTTGCAAAAAATTTATCTCCTATTACTTCGGAAATTAACGAACCGAGTGTGTTCTCTAAAGTACTCAATTCTGCTGATGCACCTTCTTTAAAGAAGGTAACATTTACCTTTCCTTGTTCTAGACCTACTTCGAAGCCTTCTTGTATATATACAAAGCCAATAATATTATCCTTTTTTAAATCTATAATACTTTCATCATAGGTACCTGCATAAAACTCATACGCTTTTTGGCTCTTAAGTTTATCTACGATCATTTCACTTATTTGCGAATGATCTTCATCCACAATGGCAACTTTAGGTGTAAATCCCTTGCTAAATCCAATACCAAAAATATATATAAATACAAGGGTCATAGCAGTCATAATTATCATAACCGGTATCATAGCTTTGTAGTTTTTTATTTTCATTATGATAAAGCTTATCATGCAATTACCCTCCTTTTACTCGCTTTTATAACAAACCCTGCACAAAGAATGAAAAACATTCCCATACCTAATAAAATCAATATATATTGCATACTTTCTTGCATTGGCCTAAACTTCATGCCGTTTAAGTAAATATGAATTGCAGAGCCATTTATTGCTATAAAATTGATTTTTTGAAGGGCTTTTGGTAATATTTCAACCGGAATAAAACTTCCTCCAACTAAGGCCATTAAATTAACAATGCCAAATTCAAAAATATTTGCTATATAATATCGATCTGTTACTAAGGTTAATACCGATACCAACATACCTAGACCTCCCACTGCAAAAGAAGAACATAACATAGCAACTAAAATCGTTAAACCATCTCCCCATTCTACTGATATAGCGACTCTTGAAAAAACAATCATAATCAAGCTTTGAATAACTGCAATTGACATAATTCTAACAAAATTACTCAACGCAATCTTAGCAATTGTTTTACCCGAAACTTCAAGTCTTTGAAGTGTAAACTCGTTTTTTTCTTCAATTAATGCTTTTCCACCTATGCTTGCTGCATAAAGTAAAAACATGGTCATGATTGCAACTGAATAATATTGAAAGCTATTAAGTGCATCCTCTCCAGTTACTTCTTTTACTGCAATGCTTACTTTTTCATTGGATTGATTTCGCATTAACTGATTGATTACATCCAGTTCTTCCTGTTTAAATTCATTTGATATTACGGCATTTATCAAAACTGCCTTCTTAGCAACACTTCCGTTCATAGCATTCGTGAACCCATCTATAAACATTTCAGCCATATCTGCTGATAACTGATATTCTGAGTTCTTAATTATTTCTATTGTAACGGTATTTCTTCCCGGAGTTGACAAACTAATAAGTGAATTGTATACAAAGTTTTTAGGCAAAATAATGAGTGCCGATGTTTTATTTTCTTTTAAAAGTTGCTCTCCCGTCGCTCTATCAACTATTGAATAATGAATGATTTCTTTAATATCGTTGTCCCCAAGAAATTCTTCAAAAAAAATCTTTTCTGGGTCTGTTTCCTTGTAATCAAAATCATCTTGAAAATCTCCTAAGAAGCCAGATTCTAATATCCCCTTAAACTTATCCATTTCAAATTCATAATTATATTCCTTTACAATGGCTATTTCAAAACTTTGTATACCACTCCCCTCCTCATCTTCGGAGAAGACACCCTTTAATGCAGAACCCAATATTGACATAAGTACAATAGGCATTAGTAGAATAATCGCCAGGGTTTTCTTGTCATAAAGGATGTTTTTTATATCTTTAATAATCATATTAAGCATAATAATCCTCCCTAATCCCTTAGAATACGCCCTGTTAATTGTAAGAAAACGGTTTCCAAGTTTGCTTCATCAATATCCATAGAATGAATATCTACCCCGTCATCATTCAATAAGTCTACAATATTCTTGAATACCTTTTTATCTTGAGTTGCCTTTACAATGATTTCCTCTTCAAGCTGAGACAAGGAAATGACGCAATCCAAGGCCTCAATTTTTTTAAGAACCTCCTGAGAATAGTTGCTAAGCTTAAGCTTAATGTCTTTTGTAGAATTGTGCTGCTCAATAAGCTGTTCCTTTGTTCCCTCTGCTATAATTTTGCCTTGATCCATAATACAAATTCTATTACATAAGTATTCTACTTCTTCCATGTAATGACTCGTATATATGACTGTCATTCCTTTTTTATTCAGCTCTAAAACGGTATCTAAAATGTGTTTTCTAGATTGAGGATCAATTCCTACCGTTGGCTCATCCATAATGATTAATTCTGGATCATGCAACAGGGCAACTCCAATATTTAATCTTCTTTTCATTCCCCCTGAATATGTCTTAACTTTATCCTTTAAACGATCTTTAATCCCAATGATTTCTGATATTTCTTCAATTTTATCCTTTAACTTTTGTCCCTTTAATCCATATGCTCTACCCCAAAAAACCAAGTTTTCTTTACCTGATAGCATTGGGTATAGCGCAATTTCTTGAGGTACATAGCCTAAGCTTTCTTGGATAACCTTTGGCTTGCTAAGAATGCTTGTATCTGCATAAAGGATTTCACCTGAATCTGGTTGGATCAGGGTTGAAATCATAGAAATCGTTGTTGATTTTCCTGCTCCATTTGGTCCTAATAAACCAAGTATTTCTCCCTTTTTCAAAGTGAAGCTAATTCCATCTACTGCTTTAACCTTTTTAAATTGTTTCGAAATGTTTTGAACCTTTAATAATTCCATATGTGCCTCCTATAGCTTATAATAATACTGCTAAAAAATATCTTCTGGGAAAATTGATTGTTGCTCAAAGTCCTCCATATCAATCCATTCATCCTCTTTAATGATTGGAAAATCAAATACTTGGTCTTCTCCAAGGTTTGTATTCTCTGCACTAAAGAAAATCTCTACTGAACGTGGTTCTCCTTTTTTAGGATCTTTCCAGCCCAATTTTATTTCATATTCTTCCTTTATTAATCTACCATCGAAATCAACATAGGCAATACCCTGAAATCCTTCAAGTACTAATCTTGAAACATAGCCTTCTATGGCAGTTAGAATTTCTTCTTCATTAACCTCTTCAAGCTCTTGTTCTTTTAGACCTTCCTGTAAAAGCGCTTCAATTACGCCTTCTTCTTTGATTACTCGAACCATTTCATCTCCGAGTAATTTTAATTGCTCTTCAGATGCTTCAATTGTATAGGTTGTTGTTTTGATTTGTCCTTCTTCGGTTAACAAGTATGTCTTATTACCTTTAAATACATCTTCTTGCTTAAGTAGCTCATTCCATTTTTCTATAATAGGTTTTAATAGTGTTTCATAAGAGCCTTCATGAATAAAACTATTCGATTCTTGATCGAAATCCTTTGGATTAAATGACATATATCCATTGATTATAGGCATTTTCATATATATATTTGTTCCATCCATATAAAAGGTGGTATCAAATCCCATGCCTCCAAAATTGTAATATGACTTTGCAATGACCTTTTCGGTTTCCTCTGAAGAATCATATTGTGCATTCATATCAAATTCGACTTCATCAAAGTAGCTTAAATCTCTTATTTGAATATCTGTTAACCCTTCGGTAACAAAATCAATATTGGTCCTAACTGTGATATTTACTCTACCCTTCTCTATACTTTGTGTTTTTTCTATTGCCTTTCTATAGTCGCCCAAGTCATCTGACGAACATCCTGTTAATAGTAATAAAAGTGCTAATACAATACCTACTTTTTTCATATTCATACCCTCTCCTTTTAAAATTTTTGATGTATTTAGAATACCACAATCTTAGGCGCCTATCTTCTCTCTTAAGTCACTATCTAATAGTTACTTTTAGCACGATTATAACTTGTTTTTAACTGCAAACAGTGCTAGTTGAGTTCGATCTCTAAATTCTAATTTATCTAGCACCCTTGTAATATTGTTTTTAACTGTTCCCTCACTAATAAATAATAGCTCCGATATTTCCTTATTATTATTGCCTTCCCCTAGCAAATGGCAAATATCCTTTTCTCTCTCAGTCAATAAGTCAACTCTTTCATCGAATACTAGCTCTTCGTAATTTGATGAAGTCAGCTTTTCTACTACTCTTGTAGCAATCTCAGGATTGATGAGTGTTCCTCCTGAATATACCTTTCTTATAGCATTGACAATTTCATCTGGGGTTGCATCCTTGAGCAAATAACCTGATGCACCATTTTTTAACGATCCAAATATGTACGCATCATCATTAAAGGTCGTCAAAATAATTATTTTGATGTGCTCATGTTTTTCCTTTATTTTCAGTGTCGCCTCTACTCCGTCCATTTGGGGCATTCTAATATCCATTAAAATTACATCTAGCAATTCCTTATCAGAACACCTAACAGCTTCTGCCCCATTGGCTGCCACACAAACAACCTCAAAATCTGGTTCATGGGACAAAATCATAGAAAGTCCTTGTACAATTAAATCTTGATCATCAACTATCATCAATCGAATCATTTTAACTCCTCCCGATCGTAGGGTAAGCTTCCTGTTATCAAAAAGCCTTTCGTATTTTCAAAGGATATTTTCCCTTGTAGCAATGCTACTCTCTCTAGCATCCCATTTAGACCATTTCCTTTTATCACTTCACTACATCCGCTACCATTGTCTTCAATATAAAAAAGTACCTCTTGATCTTTATATGTGATGATTATTTTCACCTTAGTAGCTTTTCCATGTCTAATGGCATTCGTTAGCCCTTCTTGAATAATACGATATATGGTTATCCCTACATCTGGTCTGACACTTTTGTCTCCAATGATTTCACAATGAATCTCTGTTTCAGTTTTATTTGCAAAATCCTCTGCTAGCTCATATAAGGATGTATTCGTCCATTCAATTTCATTTTCATTTTTTAGAGTGTTTAGTATTTGTCTTACTTTAGCTAGACTTTCTCTTGCTGACTTTTTTGCCTTTTCTAATGTGGCTATTCCCTGTTCTGTGTCGTTAGCACTAAAAAATCTTGTGGTCATTTCCATTTGCATAATAAGACCAGTCATATCGTGACCTAATGTATCGTGTAAATCCCTAGCAATTTTAGATCTCTCTTCTACCATTGTCAGTTGTTTAATTTCATTTGAATATTTCTTCATTTGCTTATGTGTTTCTAAAAGTTCTTCATATAATTGCTTTGTTTTCGCATTCTCTTCACGATATACTTTTGCAAATATCGCTACAAGTAATACCAGCATTTGAACAGTGAAGAAAAAAACGAACATAGCAAGATTTGCTGGACTCATTTGTATCGTTAAAAGTTCTGCAAATTTTACGATTGAACCTAACGTAAGAATGATACTTAATATTAATCCCGCTTTTTTGTCGTAATGAATTACAACATACATAAGCATAAGAATGTACATTGAATGAAAGAAATAGTCTATTGCATATTTTGAATTTATTTCAATGATAATAAGCACTATAACCGATAGCATGATTAGCGTTAATTGAACGATTCGTTTTTTTGCAATCATTTGAAAAGAGATAAAAACAGTGTAGATCAGAATTAAAGAAATTAGTATTGTCTTTCTAATACCAAAAGGATCTTCATAAAAATAACCAAGAACCAACAATACCAAAGATATTATGATGTATAGGAATGATATCAACTTGCCTCTATGACTCCCCATAATAAACCTCCCCAATAATGCACATATGCATATTAATGTCATTGTACCAAAATAAAAAAATCTTCTCAACATTATTATTGAGAAGATTGCTGTTTTACTATTTCAGGTATGCATTCATGATATCTTCAAAAGAACCTTCAATTACTCTTGCATCTGACATATCAGGAATCAAAATAAGATTATCTCTATTGAAATCATTTAAATAAAGTTCTATTTCTAACTCCACTTCTTTAATTTTAAAGCTGCCCACAATTTTCCTAATTTGAAGCTCTTCATCAATAAATAAGCTTACACTTACATTTTCAAGCTTATAATAGAAATTATTTATTGATAGCTCATTCATAATCAACTTTGGATCTATTGTTAAGGTATAGCAATCTGTTAATATGTTAGCTGCAAAAGATGTATCTTGATTGATACGAATAGGTATTCTTTTTTCAACCTCAATTAGATGAACTGTATTCAGAATATCAATCAACTGCTCTTTATGAATGCTTCTCTTTTCAATTGGTTGTTGTTTTTTGATAAGTATCTTTTTGAAACCTTCAATCGGTGTCACTATACAACTTGCTACTTCGTCTTCAAAATAACTACATATGACAATATCATTCATATCTTGCTCACTATTTATGTTAAATTCAATTGCTTTCAAATCCCCATTGACTGCTCCATCAATGATCACCTGAAAAAGCTCTGCCTTACTTTGATTACTAACATAAAGTTTAGCATTTCCATAAAAACAAAAATCGTTATCTGTAAGGGTATGTTTTATTGCTGTAATAATCTTTTCATCATTAGACATTACCCTTGCTAGTAGTGGTTGTCTTCCTAAGAACAACATCCCTATAAAAATGAATCCAATAATAAAAAACACTAAATTTTGTCTCATAGGTATCTCCTTATGTCAGTATAACTTAAAATAATATTTGTCATTTATTATTTTAATCTCATCGGTATTTTTTAGAAGATATTTTTCTTGACCTTCAAGTTTTCGATTATTTAAAAAGGTACCATTTTTTGAATTCAAATCAATTATATAATATTGATCATCCTCACAGGTTATTTGACAATGAATTCTACTCGCTGATTCGTTCTTAACCTGAAAATCTACTACCCCCTTCATGCTTCCTATAATGAAAGGTGTTTTCAGTAATGGGATATTTACCTCTTGCTCATCAACCCAATACGCTCTTTTTTGAATAAAGTTTCTTTCACTTTGCTCATGATTCGTATTCTCCCACTTCCATCTTACCCGGGATTCCTCCTTATTCATGTCTCCACGAAAAAACCTTTGAGGCGATTTTTCTTTCTTATCTTTTTTAATAATTAGAACATCCTTTTCTATGTTATTTGTACTTATTAATCTATCCTTTTTCTCAAAAGTCTTTTTTGCTTTATCATTGTTCTTCTTAATTCCCTCACTCTTCATAATACCCATCATGTTTTTCTCCTCCCAGATTATAGAATCTGATTCCATTTCATTTGTTATGAATTCCTTTTGAAATAATACCTTAAAAAAAATGAGAGCTTCACAAATACCAACAATTGCAATAATTGCTATGACTTTAATTAACCTATTAGAATAGCTATCTGCGGCACCTACCCAGTGGGCTGAACACAAAAAAATAATAATACCAATAAATCCTTGCAAAATAATAAACATTAGCTTTGCATCTTTAGATACCCTCTGTTGTTTCTTTGATGTTCGATATTTTGTCGTTCCTCGGATTCCGATATCATTGTTATCCATATCATTATCTATTCGTTGGATCTGTGGACCTGGATTCATAAAAACCATATCTTCTTCATATTCAATTACCGTCTTCAGCATTGAGACATTAAAATTCCCTTCTTCTAAAACCATACGAAACTTATGAATAAGGCTTATAGCCTTTTCATCATTTTTAAGAATATATTTTATTAATAACTCAATTAGGCTTCGAAGTAACTGCACGTTTTTAGAACCATTCTTTTCACAAGGTACATACACATAAAAACAACTAATTGTTTTAGGATCAATAAATATTAAGTTACCATCAATTTGAAAGCCAGTCTCATAAAGTAAGAACTCATTCGCAACAGAAATGATGTTAGTTAACGTTTCAATAATATTTCTTAACAGCTCATAACCAACACCATTTTCTTTTGCATAATCTAAAAGAGATAATTTCCCACTAATTGGATAAACAATTGAACTAGTGTCCTCACATACCATTGTTCGTATTGTAAGAACATTTGGTATGGCATTTTTTTGTAGCATTTTTACTTGGTAGTCTTCAACTTTTTTATTTTCAACTCTTAAAATCAAATAGGAATCACTTAATTCTTGTTCTATTGTCCATTCATAAATGTCTTTCATCATATGCCCAGCACTTTTGAATCTATTTGATTAAATATATTGTTAATAAGCTCCTCGATTTGAGTTTTAAAAATAAGTGCTAGTGCAATAATAATAACTATAATAATTGCAATTTCTATAATACCCATACCCCGTTCATCTTTCCATAAATTCTTTAACATCATCAAATCTCCCCCATTAAAATTTCAATGTAATTAAGGCTGGTGTTATAACAATGATTAATATCGCCATAAACATGATTCCCATTGGAAGCACCAGCCTGGTACTTGCCTTCTCTCCTTTTTTTCTAGCCAAGTCCTCTCTCAATGACATTGCTTCCTTCGATTGTTGCTGCATTGCCCCAATTAACAAATGACTCCCCTTCTTAATGTTTTGCATAATGATTGCTGTAAACCTTAAAATTTCAGGTATTTTACAACGTTGTCCAAATGCTTCGTATGCTTTAAGCTCAGATATGCCCTTTTGTAAATCTTCAAGAGTCAAAATCATTTCTTCATAAAGCAGTATGACTTCTCCACTTCGTTCTTTGATTCTGATATAATCCTTTATAATTTTTTCCCATGCTCTTCCAAAAGTCATACCTGCATTCATTAAAAGTGCAAATTTATTGATACACCCTGGAAATGCTCGAAGTAACTCTTCTTCTCTTTTTTTTACCTTGGTATGCAAATCGTAGCCTTTCAACAAGAAAAATAGTATTGAAATGCCAATTCCACCCAAAATCATTGGCAAGCTCTGAACCTTCTTCTCACCATCGTACCACTTCGCAACTGCGTCGTAATCACTAAACTCTTGTGGCAAAGTAATCTGATCTCCCTCAATATTTTGTAATGCTGTCTTGGATAATATATCTTTCATGTACTTGTTGAGGTGGTGTTTTTTCATCGTTGCATCCAAAGATTTTTTGTATAATTTTACAGTGTATTGAACTGATTTTTCTTCTCCATAACAATCAATCTTGGCCTTTAATTTTACGATCTCCCCTTCGTTATGTAAATTGTTGTATCTAATTTCTCCATTGTTAAGCAAAAGCTTATCATTACTGCTCTCCCACATTATATTCACTTTTTCTGAAAGCATGGTTGGTAAATATAGTGGTTGATTCACATGGTCTAATGATAAATTATTTTGTAGAATTAGATCTGGAAGCTCTTTCATTATTTTGTCCAGTTCTATTTTTATTTGATCCATAGTGGGGCTTTTTTCTGGAACCACAATGCTAAGTGGCTCATAAGTGATTACATTTTTTTTGCCTTTATCTCCTTGGATTTCTAACCCATAGTAGTAATGATAATACTGATCCCCTTCCCCAAATTTTGCTTTATGAAGCTCCGATACATTATTCACTGCAAGACTTTTGATATTTAAACACATTACGAATAGTATCGTTCCAAAAAGCAGCAATAACACTAAGGTTATTCGCTCTCCTTCAAAAAGTCTATACCGATTGGCGTATTGCCGTTTACCATATAGTTGTAATAAATTATAATTCGTCTTTCCTTGGAAAACATTTTCTATATGATCTATTACAAACAACCCTATAGGTAAATATCTCCATAGTTTGTATTCTTTTTTTGATATATTTGTCAGTTCATCTTGATATTGCTTTCTCGAATAAATATAGAGTCCTATAAACCCAAGCGTACTTATTCCAAGCAGAATGGTCAAAATCATTATTCACACCTCGATATCTACAACCTTTTTACTCACTATAAAGCTCACAATATATAATAATAGTGCTGTTGTCATAGCAATTCTACCCCGTAATGTTTTATACATCACCTCTAAAAATCCTGATGAAAATAAATGTAAATATATAATAATAAAGGGAACTAAAAAGGCTAGGATTTTTTGTTCATATTTCTTTCCTGTTATTAAAACATTAATATTCTCCGTGATCATCATTTTTTCATTGATGGTTGTTGTCGTGTACTTCATTATTTCTACTAAATTACCTCCCGTTCTTTTTGCCGTTATAAATACATTTGTAAAATTGGTAATGTCCTCGTCCTCAGCCCTAAGTGCAAAATCAAGCAATGCGCTTTCTATAGAATGATTCATCGCAATTTTTCTTACTATGTATCCAAATTCCTCTATGATGTAAGTGTCTTCGTCATAATATATAACCTTCAAATCATTTAGTGCCTCAATAAATGCAAGCTCAACACTTTTTCCAACACTGATTGAAGAAGATAATGCATAAAGCCCTTCTTTAAACTGTTCCTTAAGCTTTTTCTTTCGCTCCCCTACAAGAACCTTCTTTTTATAAGATATATATAATATGCCAAATATACTTGCTGGTAAAGCTATGACCATTTGTCCATAGAAAAGCATTGCTAGCAGGAATAATCCGCTCACACCAAAACACCCGTATTTAAACTTCTCTACTTTACTCATTTCATACGTGTTGTAATCCATACTCAAGACCTCCTTAAAACAAGCTTTTCCGTATGTACCATTTGATTTTTGGTAGCGTTTAAGCTTCCACAAACCTTATTTCCAATTGATGATGTATCCTCTTCATAAACAAATAGTGGATTTAACTGAATCTCCCCATCTTTTATACCCACAAGTTCTGTAATTTCCAAAATCTTTCTAGACTTGTCTCGCATCCGCCCTAAGTGAACCATCAAATCAATGGAAGATACTATTTGCTTTCTAATGGCTTCAAGGGGGAAATTTTCTTTTGATAAAATCATAGTTTCAAGACGACTTAACATGTCTTTTGTAGAATTAGCATGACCTGTTGACAAGGATCCATCGTGTCCAGTATTCATCGCTTGAAGCATATCTAATGCTTCAACTCCCCTTACCTCACCAACGATAATTCTATCTGGGCGCATTCTTAAAGACGTTCTAATTAAATCAGAAATAGTAATGGCACCCTTTCCCTCTAAGTTTGGATTACGTGTTTCTAGGCTAACCACATTATCTACTTGACTAATTTGTAGCTCTGCGGAATCTTCAATTGTAATGATTCGTTCATCGTTTGGAATAAAATTAGATAAGATATTTAGAAGAGTTGTTTTACCAGAACCTGTTCCACCGCTTATAAAAATATTATATTTTGCCTTGATCGCTTTCTCCAGAAACTCTGCCGCTTCTTCTGAAATGGCTTTCCACCCAAGCAATTGCTGCATATTAATTGTTTTTTTTGAAAACTTTCTTATCGTTAAGATTGGTCCGTTTAAGGCTATTGGTGGTAATACAACATTAATTCTTGAACCATCCTCTAACCTGGCATCACATATTGGCGTTGCTTCATTTACTACTCTATTCATTTTAGATACAATACTTTGAATAACATCCTCCAATCTTTCTACGGTCTCAAATCGCACCTCAGATTGAATAAGCTGACCCTTCTTTTCAATGAATATGAAATCTTTCCCATTTACCATAATCTCAGTTACGCTTTCATCAATAATAAACGGTTGTAGTACATCCAATCTTCTTAACGCATTGAACAATTGAAGGGCAAGGACTACTTTTTCTTTCGTATCTATATATACATCTCTTGCTTTTGATAGTATGGCTTCATCAATGATATCGATAATCTCTTCATCCCTTAGCTCTCTTGATAGATCCAACTGATTTCTGACTTGTAATTTTATTTCTTCAATGATTCTTTCATCCATCCATATTTATCACCTTTCCTAATTTTTTAATTTCCTGTCCGAAGCTGTTGTCAAGATTAATATTTATCTTTTCATTATTTCTACTATACAAATTTTCTATAAAAGGTATCTCACATACAATTCTACTCTCTCCAAACTCTTGGATTGTAGCATCCATTGATGGTTTAGTCGCATTGGCCACTATAATTACATTTTCTAGCTTTTCCCCACTACTATTACCATTTTCAAATAGTGCTTTAAGCCTTTCATTACTTCCAATGGTATAATTTGTTAAAATTATCTTCTTATGACATTTTTCCATCATTAAACTGTTTCTAGCTGAACACTCACTCGTAAAATCAATAATAATATACTTATACTCCTTTGCTTTCAATAAACAATTCATTAACTGCATCCAATCCTCATCTTCAAGACTAGTCATATCCTCTTTACAGATTGGTGGTGGAATATAGCTCATCCCAGTAATGTTATCATTCTTTTTTATTCCTTCAAGCTTCATTATCAAATTCGGTGATCTCTTTTTTATGTGGTAAAGCAAATCAGATAAGCTACTATTATATATGTTATCTAATAACTTAGTATAAGAAGGAAACTCTTCAAGACTTAAGAAAAGAGTTCTATATCCTTGCATTGATAACATATTTGCAAGGGCAAAGGAAATGGTTGTCTTTCCACTCCCTCCAATAGGTGAGTATACGCAAATTATTTCCGTTGTAGAATTGTTATTAACTCCAACCTGCTCTTTGCCACATAAGGACGTATAGTATGATATTATTCTCTCAACAATTAGGTGCCCCTGTTGATACTTATCAATCCTAGGTAGCTCTAACAATGATGTGCTTAAGACATTATCCACAAGCAAAATAGTAACATCCGTTAGAAGTTTTTTGTTCAATTTCATATAAAATTTTTCACTTATTAATAAAATATCAATTGGATTGTTTTTCAGAAATTTCTGAAGATGGGTTTCGTTAGAAAAAGTGTGGATAGAAAAACGATGGATGTTATAAGTCATAAGATAACTAGATAGTTTATGTGAATACTCTTGATCCCATTCGCAAATGGCAATCTCTAAATTAAGCATTCTTTACTGCCATAACAGGTCCCCCTTTTCAATTATAATTATTTAGCTGACAACAACATTGTATTGCTATTATATCCCAAATTATATTATATGTAAAGTGGGATTTATGAATTATCTAATATTATCTCATTTGCATTTGATTGCCTGTATATGTTTCCCTTTTTTGTAAGGCTTTTACATATATTTCAATTGATTTCATAAGTATTTGTTTCGCTTTTATCCTTTTACCATCTGTCATTAAAGAGCTGGAAATTGGTTCATTATTTTAGTGTTTAAGTCTTAGATACTTATGATATCCTCAGGCATTCAATGTTTTGTAAATACATTGTATTCTCTCCTTGATAAATGCTATCTGTTTATCGGTCTGGTTGTTTTTCGACCTGTTCCTCAATGCTGTCCATCATTTTCTGTGCTCTTACGGCATCATATAGCTTGTTTCCATCGTCAATTACAAATTGCAGATATTCTTTCGCTATGTTCACTTTGTTTTCCCTTAAATAAAACTCGGCTGTTGCAAGATTGCTTGAAATCAGAAATCTTTTTGACAATGGTTGTTTATTTATCATAAGCAAGAATTCTTCCATTCCATCGGTTATTCCTTTACTAAACTCAATTGTGAAATGATTGAATGTATAATATCGCTCTAACGTCAATTTATTTCGTTTACTGAGTCTGGTGACTTGGAGGATTTCATATGCTTTACTAAGTATACGTTGAGCTTCGTTAATCTTATTCAGATTAATATAAATATCCGCTAAATTTATATAATAAAGTATTTTTAAAATGGGCGAAGCTGCCTTCTGATCAAGATCAATACTTTCAAGAATTTCTGAACAGCTTGTAAAATCCCCCATCTCTCTTAATGCAAGCGCTTTGTAAATAAGCAGGCCTCGAAGGTGTTTTTTTGATTTTAAATCCGCTAATCGTTCATTCACAACGTCAAGTAACGGATACGGATCACAGGCTTCATTTAATGATTTTATGGATTTCATGAATACCTGGAACTTGCAAGAATGAACAAATCCCCAAGCAGTAAATGTCATAAAAACAACAAACAGAACCCAATATGCAAGAGATATGCCTACATAATAAAACATAAAGAAATATACAATTGAAACTGGCAATGACCACAGTATCATAACCAATCTTCCATGTTTAGCGCACCATCTAATCATAATAAAAACCCCTTCCTATAAATCTTTTCCTTTAACTCTTTTTCATCGAATTCATTATGTTCATTATTTTATCACAATATAGTAGTCTTTCCTTTGGCAAATCTTGGAATATATTTAAAAACACTAAAAAGGGCTATCTCTCTCTAGATAAATATCTATTTTGAGACATCCCTTATTTTGTTACGATCTTATTTAAAGATTGCAATATCAATGCAAACAAGTACATACAAGAGCAGATACCCTGATAACCCGAGAATACCAATGATAATACCGTTACAAGCATTGACACCCACAGATATGTGCCAACTTGATAGGGCTAAATTTGTTATATATATCCCCAAAATGCCTATGACACCTTTTATAACCACACTCAGTAGTAACCTCAAGGCTTTCATAGCTTTACTCTCCTACCTATTCTTTTTACATGTATACTCGATTTTATCAGATATTATTCCTAACGACTTAGCTTGTTGTATTAAATACTGATATTTGAGTTGTATCGCTTTCACTTCATAAATATAGCTATCCACTAATTCAGGTTCTGAAACAAAATCAAAATTTGCATAAGCACATTCTAAAGCTTTCTTCACTTTTTCTATGCTTAGTATAATCGCGGTTTGATCATCTGTTACTTTATTTTTTAAATCACTTTCACTATATTGATAATTAGAGTTGCTTTTCATAATATCACAGCCTTACCATATTTTTCTTAATTATAGTATAGCCATGAATAGTATCATTTATGCCTGTCCTAATCTTTTTAGCAAACATTAAATTTAAAATGTTCCTTTTAATAGTAAACTAGTACCTCTTTAGCTTTCTTTTTTATATGTACTACTAGCAAATTTTGTATATGCACCGAGCCATGCCAAATGGACAGTTCCGGTTTGACCATTTCTTTGTTTCGCAATTATGAGTTCGGCTTGATTTTTAAATTCTGAATCCTCATTATAATACTCATCTCTATATAAAAACATAACGATATCCGCATCCTGCTCGATTGCTCCTGATTCTCTTAAATCAGATAGAATAGGTCTATGATCGGCTCTGGTCTCACATGCACGACTAAGCTGAGATAAAGCAATTACAGGTGCTTCCATCTCTCTTGCCAAACCTTTTAACCCACGAGAAATTTCGGAAATCTCTTGTTGTCTTGATTCTTTTTTACTGTTTCCGCTCATAAGCTGCAAGTAATCAATTAGGATTAAGTCTAAACCTTTTTCAAGCTTTAACTTTCTACATTTTGCTCTAATTTCATTTACTGAAACGCCTGGCGTATCATCAATAAAAATAGGCGCTTGTCCAACAATGGTAGAAGCATCAATAAGGTTCAACCATTCTTCCTCTGTTAAATCACCAATTCTTACCTTCTGAGCATCTACAAGACCTTGTGTACATAACATACGCCTTGCTAATTGCTCCTTTGACATTTCTAAACTAAAGATGGCTACGGATTTTCTTTCTTTTACCGCGGCATGTTGTGCAACATTAATAGCAAAAGCAGTTTTCCCCATAGAAGGTCTCGCCGCTATTAAAATTAAATCAGATGCCTGTAGCCCTGCTGTTTTATGATCTAAATCAGGAAACCCAGTTGCAACACCTGTAACTTGTCCCTTGTTTAAATATGCTTCACTTATCATATCCAAAGAGTCAGATACGATTTTACTTATATTTGAGAATTCTCCAGTCTTTCTTCCTTGAATAATATTAAATATTTTTTCCTCTGCACCATTTAAAATGCCTTCAAGACGTTCTTTACCTTCATACCCATCTGCAATTATTTCCTGTCCAGCTTTTATAAGCTTTCTTAATATGGATTTTTCTTTTACGATCTGTGCATAATTTTCTATATGGGCAGACGTTGGTACAGCTATGGCTAACTTAGATAAATAATCAATACCACCTACCATATCCAATTGTCCTAAATCTTTTAACTTTGTTTGCAACGTAACCAGGTCAACTGGCTGATTATGTTGATAGAGGTTAACCATGGCATCAAAAATAGCCTTTAAGTCAGGTTGATAGAAATCATCTCCATCAATGTTCTCAAGGGCAATTCCAATCGCTTCTCTATCCATAACCATGGACCCAATAACCGATTGCTCTGCTTCAATGCTATGCGGTGGTATTCTTTTTATAGACTCTTCCACGTGTATCACTCCGATTGTTTATTTGCCTATTGTTATAAACTACCCTTCAATAACCTTGACAGTCAATTCCCCTGTCACTTTAGGATGTATTTTAATAGGTATAGTGTATGTGCCTAATGCTTTAATTGGTTCCTTTAATTGCATTTTTTTCTTATCAATGTCTAGATTAAAATGATCCTTAACTTCTTTCGTAATTTCCTTCGTAGAAATTGATCCAAAGATTCTACCGCCATCACCAGCTTTTATTGGAACAGTGACTACTGCCGCCTTAATTCTTTCTGCCATTTCTAAGGCTTCTTGGTATATTTCTTGTTCTCTTCTTTCTTCTGAAGCCTTTTGAAGTTTGATATCATTTATTGATTTATTAGTAGCTTCCGCACCTAATTTTTTTGCAAATAAAAAATTCCTTGCATAACCATCACTTACTTCTACTATCTCACCTTTTTTTCCTACCTTTTTAACGTCTTCTAATAATATGACTTTCATTGTTAATCCCCTTTCACAAAATATTCATCAATTGTTTGTTTTAATATTTCTAATGCACTATTAACCGTATAGTTTTCTAACTGCGCGCCTGCAACATTCAAATGCCCACCACCGCCAAGCTTTTCCATTATAAGCTGAACATTAATCTCATCAACTGATCTAGCACTGATATAAATCGTATTTTCAACCAGTGTTAAAACAAAAGATGCTTTAATTCCTGAAATATTTAATAGTTCATCTGCAGCTTGAGCACCCACTAAACTAGGGTTAACGATATCAGATGGACATATGGATATTGCGATACTTTCTCTAAACAACTCGGAATTTTTTACAGCTGTTGCCTTTGCTTTATAAGATGCCATATCGTTTTTGAATAGTTTGCTTACACGAATTGCATCTGCGCCGCTACGTCTTAAGTGGGCTGCCGCTTCAAAGGTCTTTACTCCTGTTTTTGCTACAAAATTCTTTGTATCCACTGCTATTCCTGCAAATAAAGCATCTGCTTCCACAGGCTTAAGCTTAACTCTTTCTGATACATATTGCGTAATCTCTGTAATCATCTCGCAAGTTGATGAAGCATATGGCTCAACGTAGCTTAAAACTGCATTTTCTATATACTCCGCCGTTACTCGATGATGATCAAATACAACAATTTTCTTCGAATACTTTAATAAATCTGGATACTCCGTGTAGCTAGGTCTATTTACATCGACAACTACCAGTAAGGTTTGATCCCCAACAAAGGAAACTGCTTGCGTATTGTTTACAAAAAGATCTGTAGGATATTCTTTATCCTCAATTAACTTTTCATACATTGGGTAAATAGATGTTGTTATTTTATTAATAACAATATGTGCTGGTTTACCAAAGTGCTTAGCACATGCATATACCCCTATTGAAGCGCCTAATGAGTCCATATCTCCTATCTTATGACCCATAATGAGTACACGATCACATTCATCTAATAATTCTCTAAAAGCGTGGGCTTTAATCCTAGCCTTTACTCTTGTGCTTTTTTCAACACCTCTCGTTTTTCCTCCATAAAAGGACAGCTTCTCGTCATTTTTAATTACGGCTTGATCTCCACCTCTACCAAGTGCTAAATCCATAGCAACTTTAGCAAAGTCAATCTTCTTAGTAAATGATCCCTCGCTTTTACCGATTCCAAGACTTAGGGTTACAGCCATTTCATTACCAATATTAATTTCTCTTATACTATCAAGAATCGTAAACTTGTTTTCTTGAATTGACGGTAAGTATTTGTTTTGAAATACAATTATATATTTATCCTTTTCAAACTTTCTAATAACGCCATCGATTTCTTGAGAAAACTTATTTATGTTTCTATCAATTAATGCAATTAGCAAAGGCCTTCTTACTTCTTCAATGCTGTGAATAACTTCATCATAATTATCTATATACAGAAGACAGAAAATCGATTTTTGTTCTTCATTTTTAATTACCAATGCATTTTCTCTTGAAATATCATAAAAATATGCAACGAATAAGGCTTCCGTTCCCTTAGAAGCTTTTTCCTTGGTATTTGGATCGGTTTTATCAACGACCATTTGTCTTACAACAATTTTAAATGCTTTGTCTTCAACAATAAACTGTTTTTCATATTCTGCCCCTTCTGTAGGGAATTGAGATGTATTAATTGAAGTTATGATATTCGTTATTTTCATGTTTTGTAATCTTGCATTTGAAAACAATAATCTAAAACTCTCATTGTACCATTTGATTCTACCTACTCCATCCATAAGAATATATGGCATCTCAAAGTTCGTCAAAAGCTGTTTTTGAACTTCATCCAAATTCATAGCAAAGCTTATAATATCTGTCATTAAACGACGTCTATTAAAAAAGATAAGATATATAGCTATTGCGGTGGAAATTGCCAAAAACATAATATAAATAAATCCAAGTGTTGGATTATAAAGTGCACCAATAATTGTAAGCGCTGCAATGATGATTAAATAAAATAATGGCCATCTAAAATAGCCTTCTATTCTACTGTTAACTCGTATACTTCTCTTTTTTCCCATATAATAAGCCTCATTTCGCCTATAAAAGCAACGTGCTAATAAGTCACGTTCATAATCATAGAGATATATAATGCTTGCTGCACAAGTTACATATCCACTACTCTTTGATTAAATATCAAAATGTCTTGAAAGTAAGGAAAGCTGTGTTCTCCATTTTGAATGCTCCCCTTCAGTTAGTAATGCTATCTTTAATTTATTCTTTACTTTTAAATCTAAGCCTTCATAGGATGTACCTAATTTCTCCGATAAGAAATATGTTATGATCATAATGTCCGCCAATAAATCAATATTGTTCTTGTTATCGCCTTCTTCTGCCGTCATGTTAGAAAACACTGAAGAAACATCTGATAATAATTGGCTCTTTAATTGCTCAATAATTTTAATTTTATTTGTAATTTCCATCTCTCCCATTGTAACCCACCTTCAACTTATACTCTTACTATACTACTCTAAAATATTATATCATTATATTGAATTTATGAAAAGTCAATCTTTTTTCAAAAAGCGAAAGGCTCTGAAAAATCAGAGCCTTTCGCTTAAGTAGATTTAATCTACTGTATATGGCATTAATGCAATATGTCTTGATCTCTTTACTGCTATTGTTAATGCTCTTTGATGTTTTGCACAGTTTCCAGTAATTCTTCTAGGAAGAATTTTACCTCTTTCTGATACAAATCTTTTTAATTTATTTACATCTTTATGATCGATTGATTTTGATTTTTCTTCACAGAAAACGCAAACTCTTTTTCTTCTTTTAATTGGCTTTCTTTTTTCAAATGCCATCTCGTGCAACCTCCTTTATTGCCAAATTTATGTTACTCGGCAAAATAATTATAGTAGGATACCCTACTTCTTAGTTATGAAGAAACCTACTGATTAAGCTACGCTCCTCAGTTTGTTAAAATGGTAAATCATCGTCGTCGTCAAACTCTTGGCTGATTGGAACAAATCCTTCTGCTGACTTCACAGGTTGTGGTGTTTCCGGATAACTAGAACGAGCTTGCCCTTCAAACTTACCACGTTCCTCGAATGATTTTTTACTTTCAGCAAAATGCTGTTCATCCACTATTACATCAGTGCTCCATCGTTTAACGCCTTCTTTGTCATCATAAGAATTAACTTGTAAATGGCCTACGACTGCAACTTGCTGCCCCTTCTGAAAATATTTTTCAGCAAATTCGCCTCTCTTTCCAAATGCCACTACATTAATGAAGTCTGCTTCAGGCTCACCTTCGCGTTTATATCCTCTGTTTACTGCTAGTGTATATCTAGCAATAGCCATTGGCTCAGCGCCTTGAGAATATCTCATCTCCGGATCCTTTGTTAATCTCCCCATTAAAATTACCTTGTTCATACTAAATCCCCCTTGTAAGTGAATAATTTTATTTTAACACAGCTTATGATAGCTGCATTATATTATTATTCTTCGATATTTAAACATAAATATCTTAGTACTGTTTCCATAATACGAATTCTTTTTTCGATTTCGTTTGGAGCTTCAGCATCCGCTTCAAAATAGATAAAATAGTAAAAGCCTTCTTTGATTTTCTCAATTTCATAAGCTAGTCTTCTTTTACCCCAATCGTCAATTTTTGAGATTGTTCCTCCAAATCTTTCAACATAACCTTTCACTTTTTCTAAGGTTGCATCTCTTGATTCGTCGTCTAACTTACCATTGATTATAACTGCTAATTCATATTTATTCATCTTTCCTACACCTCCTTCTGGTCTATGGCCCTTAATCTAGTTAAGAGCAAGGATATATTATATTTTAGCTTAAAAAGTATAACATAATCAAGTTAAAAAAGCAACCCCTTACTTATTATCATTGATTTTCCTAATATTTTTTTCTAGTTTCACTCTTGGTATCATAACCATATGGTTACATCCTTTACATTTCAACCTAAAGTCTATCCCGGTTCTTAAAACCTCCCAGTCAAAACTTCCACAAGGATGTGACTTTTTAAGAGTTATAATATCACTTACATGAATATCCATGACAATCCTCCTAAATTTATATCTTTGTACTCTTATTCTCTTATATGATATAATAACTTTGAGGTGTTATTATGACAAAATACATGCGTGAACATGAATCTTATTTGCTAGATGCGATGAAGCAAAACGATAAGTTAGTATACTTATTAGAATATCATAACCGTCAGATTAAATGGTTACAACATGAAAGAATCGTACATTTGCTTGTGATGATATTTACTGCATTGTTATTTGTATTCTCTTTTGTTGGCATGATCTTGATGACTAATTTGTTTACCCTTTTGTTAGTATTGCTACTTGGCGTACTAACAGTGACTTATATTATTCATTATTATGTACTTGAGAATACTGTTCAAAGATGGTATAAAATATCAAATTCTTTAAATCAGCAAATAGATGCTATAGGCGTAAATTTACATACTTTATAACAATAAAGGCGCCACCCAGATTTGAACTGGGGATGAAGGTGTTGCAGACCTCTGCCTTACCACTTGGCTATGGCGCCAAAGGCACTCATAGAAATATTATATGCTGAGTGGTTAGGGTTTGTCAACAGTGTAGTTTGATGAAATTAGTCATTACGTGTCAGTCATGATATAATTACTTCTAAACACAACATTTCTAATTACTATCTACAAATTAATAAACCAATTCCCCATATATTTTTTAATTAACAACAATATACTTGCTATCCCTATCACCAGCAAAACTGATACCAAAGAATACTTTTCAATTACCATTCCTATAGCAAAGGCTGCTGCTGGCGGGTGCTCTGCATTCAAAATGACCATAAGAAAAATGGATAATCCTATGGCGATTGATCCTGTTACTGCAAAAGGAAAGGTGGGAATAAAATACTGTATCAAATTGCAAAAGTATCCAGTGAGTGCTCCAATGATATATCCACCAAGAATACATCTAGTACTTGAACTTCTTTTTTTAGGACATGTAAAAACAATGAAACTTGTTGCTCCAATAGAAAAAATAATGGTTGCTTTCAATACAATGTCTACATAAAGTAAGATAACCATCAGAAAAGTAGTTGAAATAATACACTGAGAAATATATTTCCCTTTATTGTGTTTGAATTTTTCATCAAATATTTTCATTGATTCTCCCTGTTGTCAAAGTTACAAAACCTCCGCACTCGCTACGGTTTCGTAACCGAATGCAAGCTTCGCTGCACATCGGTTGGGGCTTGAACCCCCACCGATGTTGGAATTAGTTCCCCCACTTAATAAGTGGGGGAACCAATTCCATTCGGTTAAATAAATCCTACACATATACTAAAGATATAAACAGACACAACTTTATATAATATTATATTCAACAACTTAATATATGTCAATTATAACGCCTTGATTATTACACATTATTTTACACATAAAAATATTTCTTTGCCGATTGTTCGAGCAATATTACTAGTAATAGGATTAAACCTTGTTTAATAGAATCCATAGGCGTATAATTATTATTTGGGAAAAAGTAGCATATTTACTGCTTCTTTATTTAAGTAGAAGTTACAAAAAAAAATTGGAGGCGATATAATTGAACTTAATGACAGGGATAGGCCTTGCTATTATGAGTGGATTTTTTATTGGAAAGCTTATTAACAAGCTTAAAATACCTTCGGTTGCTGGTTATATTATTGCCGGCCTTATACTTGGGCAATCTTTTTTAGGGATTTTAAACCTTGAATTCTTGGATCAAGTAAGTAGTGTTAGCGATATGGCACTTGGGCTAATTGCTTTTAGTATTGGAGGCGAACTACTCGCAAATAACTTAAAGAAAATTGGTAAAAAGGTATTTGCAATTGCTTTTTTTGAAGCATTTGGAGCATTCGGTATTGTTACAGGGGCAATGCTATTATTGAAACAACCCCTTGAGGTTGCACTATTACTTGGAGCCGTTGCTTCAGCTACAGCACCAGCTGCTACCGTAATGGTCATCACCGAACTACGTGCTAAAGGTCCTCTCACTAGTACATTAATAGCAGTTGTGGCTATAGATGATGCTATATGCTTGATGATTTATGCTGTTGCATCTTCTATTGCTAGAGTTGCTATCTCCCACTCAGAAACAGTACGTTGGTCAAGTATTATTCTTAAACCCTTGGTAGAAATAGGTGGATCTATTGGTATAGGAATTGTAATGGGAGGTATCTTAGTCTTTATATTAGGTAAAGTTTCTTACACCAGAGAAATCCTTACAATATTAATTGCAGCAATTATGTTAACGTTAGGCATCGCCACCTTATTTAATTTATCAGCACTATTGAGCAATATGACATTGGGGATAATGGTTGCTAATCTTAGTACCCATCGCACAAAAGTCTTTTCCATCATTGAATCGATTACTGCACCCATTTACACAGCTTTTTTTGTTCTGGCCGGTGCTAGATTAAACGTTAGTTTATTAGCTGAGGTTGGTATTATTGGTTTAGTTTATACTGTTGCACGAATTATTGGCAAAATTGGAGGTTCATCTCTAGGAGCAACTATTACAAAAGCAGACCCAGTTATCAAAAAATATATTGGCTTTGGTTTACTATCTCAAATTGGTGTTGCAGTAGGTTTGGCCATTGTTATTAGTCATGAGTTTGCGGGAACTGAAATTGGAAGCTTAGTCATTACCGTCTTATTAGCAACAACCGTAATCACAGAAATTGTTGGACCTTTATGTACACGTTTTGCAATTATGAAATCTGGTGAAAATGGTGCAGTAGATGATGAAGTAATCGAATAAGTATTTACAAACTAAATTGGAGGGATATAAAATGCATGTATTGTTTATCGTTCTAAATGAAGTAGAATATCTAGCAGACATTTTAACAAGAATACGTGAAGTTGGTTTAAGAGGTGCAACAGTTATCGAGAGCATAGGATCAGCTACTGTAATTGAAAATGATCTATATAGCGTATCTTTCCTAGCAAGCTTAGTCAACGTTCTTGAAGGAAAAAACAAAGCAAGTAGAGTTATTTTTTCACTTATTGAAAGAGAAGAGCAGGTTATAAAAGCAATGGATGAAGTTCAATTAATTTTAGGTGGAGATTTAAAAAAACCCAATAAAGGAATGATGTTCGTTTTACCAGTAACTCATTTTCGTGGTGGTGAGCTTGAGAGACATATCGAGAGCCGCGAAATGAAAAAGAACTTAGCCAAGGGGAAAAAATCTTAATGGAGGTGTAGATATGTATTTAATGGTTATAGTGATCAGCAATACGGAAAAGCTTAAATCAATAATAAAAGCCCTTAAAAACATAGATATAAAAGGTTCTATTGTAATAGATTCCATGGGCACAACTAATATTGATAATAGTTACTTAGGGTATAGGCCCGCCATTGAATCTACACTAAGGACAATCAGTGAAGTAACCAATTACAAAAAAACATTGTTATCAATCGTGGACTCTGAAGAAAAGGTTCTTGAAGCAATGGATATGATTGAAGCACTCCTTGGTAATAATATGAAGAAAACCAATACGGGAATTATGTTCACGATTCCCATGAGCTCTTATTTTAGTGGACAATCAAATAATATTAAAAATGATTCTTTATAGGCATGCTGAAATTCTATAAGAGAGAAGAGAACCTCAAGATTGCGCACATTGCAAGGCGCACATCAAAAAAGACTTTAAACATTAGTTTAAAGTCTTTTTTTTAATTGCGGGGACAGGATTTGAACCTATGACCTTCGGGTTATGAGCCCGACGAGCTACCAGACTGCTCCACCCCGCGTCAATATTTTATTGTGTGTGTTTTGTTGTTGTACATATAATTGTATACTTTATTATATGTAGCGTCAAGTATAATTATTATCAAAAAAGATGTTATTTATACATGTTATCTTTAATTTCACTAGTTCTCAAGTGGGAGTCCATGCTCCCACCGTTGTCAGTGAGCCTCCACAAAATGTGGGGATCCTCTTCCAATAGGTGAAAAAAGGCGCCACCCAGATTTGAACTGGGGATGAAGGTGTTGCAGACCTCTGCCTTACCACTTGGCTATGGCGCCATATAAGAAAACTATTCTAACCAAAATCTTTTGTTGCCTATCTTCCGTTTTCTAATTATTCAAGTAAAAATAAATAAAAAATCGGCAGCCACCTACTCTCCCGGGTCGTTACCAACCAAGTACCATCGGCCGTCTATGCCTTAACCATCGTGTTCGGTATGGGAACGGGTGTTACCCATAGA